>JAAZGM010000098.1 GCA_012511245.1 Methanomicrobiales archaeon
GAAATAACAACCCTGCTCGTGCACAAAAAGCAGGTCATCCTGTACGGCCCGCCGGGTACGGGAAAGACGTACCGCGCGAACAACTACATCTCGCATCTCAACGCTCATGGCTATGAGGTTCATGAAGAATCGCTCCTCGATCAACGGATCTTCTCCGTGACTATTTATGAGCCAAGGGACGGCCATATCCTGGACATGATCCCGGGAACCCGTTTCGTCTACGACTGGAAAGGGAGGCGAAACTGGCAGATATACTTTGACGAGCTCCAGGAAGGCGACGTGGCACTGGCATACAACGCCGGAAAGGTGCGCCGATTCACGACGGTGGTCAGATGTACTCGGAAAGAAGTGGATTCCATCGAGTTTGAGATTGTTAAACAGTTCAATGGCCCATCATTCGAGGATATGAAGAACGATTCCGGATTGAAAGAGTCCGACCTGGTGCGGATACAAATGGCGTGCGGCCTGAAACGGCTGAGTCAGGTTGAACTGCAACGGATCATCGCGCTTTCCGAAGGTCTGACATACGAGTCACTTGGTATCGAGTTGAAGAAAATCCGGGAAAAAGTTCCAAACAAAGAGTTCGTCACCTTTCACCCCTCCTTCGGCTACGAAGACTTCATCGAAGGTCTCCGTCCAGTCATCACCGAAGACGGCACCCTCACCTACCGCGTGGAGGACGGCATCTTCAAGATGTTTTCCCGCCGTGCATTCAATGTGCTTGCGGAAAAAGCCGGTATTGAAGAGCGGTGGAATGAGTCAGAGAATATTCCATATCTTGATGATGCGAAGAGGAAAGAGTTACTAAACGTTGTACCGGAGGTGCCCTTCTACCTCATCATCGATGAGATCAACCGGGGGGATATCTCCAGGATCTTCGGGGAACTGATCACGCTTCTTGAGATCGACAAGCGCTACTGCGAAGAGCATGAGGTCATGATCACCCTCCCTTACTCCAAAGAGAGGTATGCAGTCCCGCCGAACCTCTACATCATCGGCACCATGAACACAGCAGACAAGAGTATCGCCCTCATCGATGCCGCTCTCCGCCGGCGGTTTGGGTTCATTGAGTTGATGCCGGATTATGAGGTTCTTCGACAGAATCTTATGAGCAAGGATACGGATCTGCAAGAGATCTACTCTCTTTCGATCGATCTCCTCTCCTTCGTCAACCAGAAGATTACTACCCTCTACGATCGGGATCATCAGATCGGGCACAGCTATCTCATGCGTCTGAGTGAGGCAGCGGATGCGGAAGAGGCGATAGAGTTGCTCATCTTCATCTGGTATCACGAGATAATCCCGCTGCTCCAGGAATACTTCTACGATGCTCCTGCAAAACTGGAAAAGATTCTCGGCAAAGAGTTCGTGGAAGCCGATGGTCGGTCGCCCAGGTTCAAAAAACCGCTTTTTGGCGATGATTTCATTCAGGCATGCTCCCGGCTCACTGAGAAGGCCGGAATAGAGTCACCTGGTGGGCAGCTGTGAGCGAGACGGTTGCGACACTCTTTGAGTATGTCTCCTATCCGTACAAAGTGGTCCGGGAGACCGATTCATTCTCTCTAGCAGAGAATGTACTGTATCTGACGGAGGAAACACTCCGGGAACTGGAGAAACTCAACAAGAGAAAAATTTCTCTTGAAATTGGTCGAAATACGCTCAAACCTCTGAATTATATCGGCGTAATCAGGGCAGGGGATCTCACGATCCAGATCCTCCCTAAACTCTTCAAGAACGATCGGTATGAAGCCCATAAGTCTGTCATCGCCGGCAACATCCTCAAGATGCTCTCCTATACTGAATCGTTCCCGATCACCGAGATCGATACGGCGGATCTCGGCACCGAGGAGTTTGAGTTCTTTGAGGTTTTTATCTGGTTGTTCGCGAAGAACCTTGCCGATCTCATCAAATCGAACCAGGTCAGGGAATATGTTAGAAAACGCGAAGACCTCCATTTCGTCCGGGGACGGATCGACACGCGGTGTTACACGAATCCTGCCCGACTCCATATTGTCCCCTGCATCTTTCATGAGTTTTCTAAGGACAACACCCTGAACAGAACGCTCAAATATACCTGTCACATCATGTCCCGGATGACGGGGAGTTCCGAGAACTTCCGGCTCCTCAAATTCATCAATGACATGCTTGAGCCTGTCAGCCTCATGCCGGTGACCCTGCCTGAGATCGACTGGATCCGGTTCACCCGGCTGAACCAGCGGTTCGAGCCGTTCATCCGGATCTGCCGGATATTTCTTGCTCACTCTACCCTCACGCTCCGGGCATCCCATGTAGAGACGTTCTCACTCCTGCTCCCGATGGAGACGCTTTTTGAAGAGTTCATCGCCCGGATACTGCTGGACGACCCGATCTACTTCTTCGGAAAGCAAGTGAAGGTCCAGCCCCAGGAGTCGATAGGACATCTGGCAGAGAACGCTGTCACCGGGAAAAAAGTGTTCAGGCTCATACCTGACATCACTATACAGGATGGTGCTGCCATGGCTGTCATCGACACAAAGTACAAGTTGTTCAACCATGATGACTCCGGGTTTGATGTTAAGCAGCCCGACATGTATCAGATGTATGCTTACATCACCAAACTCCATGCATCCAGTGCCATGCTCCTCTATCCTGAGACTGAAACCGTAGAATATGGCACATTTCTCGTTGCCTGCACAAACGGGGATGGTACTATGCGCACAGTACCACTCCACATCCGCTCGGTCTGCCTCTCAGAAAACCTGAACACTGACGAAGGGTGGGCGGCATTCCGGAGATCGCTGGCCGGAGCGGTTCGCGTGCTCGCCCATACAGGTAGCCTCAAACGACCATAGTTTGTAAAGAAGATGTATGCTTGGTGGGGCGGACGGTCTTTCCGGAACCTCGTTCGCGTGCCTCAGGTTCCCGGGCGACGATGGAGCGCCCCCTCACGGTAGTGAACCCGGCCTGAACCCGCCCCCGCAGACCGGGTGACGCTCCTTCCCGGCGTAGGTACATTACCCCCTCCCTTTCCAGAACACTCCATCCGGATTTATCTTGTCGTTCTCCATGGTCTACCCTTATCCTCAGGCGCCCTCTGCGCCTCCGCTACATCCTGGGCTCTGCAACGTTTTCCGGCGCTAGCCCGGCAACGCCGACCGGATCCCGTCTGACCAGAACAAGATCCCGACCCGGAAGAATCTAACTACATGCACATACACATACACAGCCATGGGAACCAGGACGATCAGCATCAGCGACGACGCATACGAGAGGCTCTCCCGGCTAAAAGGCCCCTCGAACATGAGTTTTTCCGAAGTGATCCTGAAGTATACCCCGCCGAAGAAGAAACTCTCCGAGATCCTCAAGGAGTTCGGGCCAAATCCAGCGCTGGCCGACTCGGTCGCAGAAGCCTCGCATGAGATGAGGAACCCCTCGATGCGAGGGGCTGGCTTCGATGCCGACACTTGATACATCATTCCTCATCGACCTGATCCGGCACGACCCGGAGGCGATAGAGCGCCAAGGGCTGCCCCTTGCGACCACCGCTCTCGAATTCTATCGCGGGGTGCGACTGGCTGCAGAGCAGCTACAAACCAAAGATCCAATCACAGAAGAGCTTAAGTCAATGCAGATGATCGAACTGGCACAACCATGCCCGGCAGAGGATCGGCAGATACACGAGCACAGCGTTCAACCGGGACATTCCTCAGTCACATAGCTCCCGCTGTCATACTCTTCTTCCTCGCTCCGCTCGTTGCCGAGTTCCTGCTCGGGAACCTCCCCATCACCATGCTCTCCTCCCTCATCGTGCTGGCGCCGATGTACGGCGGCGGGGCGCTCCTGATCAGGGAGGTTGTCCGGCGGACGAGGAGAGGCTGGCCGGGCATGATCCTGCTCGCCCTTGCGTATGGCGTCCTGGAAGAGGGGATCACCACTCAGTCGCTCTTCAACCCGAATTACCTCAATGCACACCTTCTCGATTACGGTTTTGTGCCGTCGCTTGGAATCTCCATCCCGTGGACCCTGTTCGTGCTCACCATCCACACCGTCTGGAGCATCGGTGTACCAATAGCGCTCACCGAGACCCTGTTCCCGGCACGCCGGACCACTCCCTGGCTTGGCCGGCCCGGACTCGCAATCACCTGTATCCTCTTTGTGATAGGCATCATCGCCACAACGGCGATCACCCTGAGCACCGACGCCTTCATCGCCCCCATCCCCCAACTCACAGGCGTCGTGATCGCCATCATTGTCCTGATCGTCGCTGCATTCGGCCTGAAGCCGGGACGGCATGCCGCCGGTGCAAACACACGCCCGGCACCGAACACCTGGTCGGTCGGCATCTTCGCACTGGTTATCAGCTCGATATTCATGCTGGCACCGCATCCCCCGAACTGGTGGATACCGGTAGCCCTCTACCTCATCCTTTACGTCGTGGTGATCGCCGCCATCCGGTCATGGACCCGGCGGCCGGGATGGGGCGATCGGCACCGTCTGGCGCTGGCCGGCGGGGCGCTCCTCACCTACGCCTGGCACGCGTTCCCTCAACCTTCCGTCTATCTAGGCAACTCTGCCATCGACCTCGCCGGCAACGCCGTGTTCGCTGCGGGGGCAGTCGTCCTGATCGTTGTAGCGGCAAGGAGGCTGGAGCGGGCAGGCAGTGTCGCTCCTCCACCCGTATAACCGCCCGGCATATTATTTCATGATCCGGAGAGTACCGGGGCGGCCTCATCCCGGCACTTGCAATCCGAAACGGTCAATCTAGTTACCCATCCCGGATCATCGTCTCTCACGGAGCCTGGACTGGCCTGGAGGATCGTCGGTCTCACGGCACAGGAGTGAGTGCAAGTGCCCCGGGGTTGGTCACCGGAAGGCCCCGCTTGCTTCCATCAGGCGGGCGGCATTCCGCAATCCCCACGCATCGAGAAGCGTGAACGCGGCTGCCATGAGGATGAGCCCGGCGAGCAGGGCGAGCAGGATCACGACCAGTTCTCGGGGAAGGGTGATTGCAAGGATCCCGAGCACGAGTGAACTCATCCCCAGGCCAAGGGTATACCAGAACCCCGTCGTCAACCTGCGCCGATCCCGGACCACCCGCAGCAGCGTGACGGCGGCGCTCGACAGGAACCAGACCATGAGGATCAGCAGGATGAGGACGAGGTAGAGTTCCCAGAAGACAAAGAGAACGAGACCGGCACCTGTAATCATACCGCCCCGGCTGATCTCCTTGCCCGCATGTGCTCTGTGGCTTCTCCCCCGGAGACCCCCGACGATCGTGAGGAGGCCGAGGATGAGAACGAGGGAGGGCAGGATCACGGTGAAGAAGAGTATGGTCTTACCGATCGCCAGAAGGAGGAGCACGACGCCTATTGCGAGCAGGACCATACCGTGACCCATCTGGAGTTTCCAGTTCACACGCTGGTCGAGAAGGCGCTGCCGGGGATCTCTCCCGGCTGTATCTCTGCCTGTCACAAAGATCGTCTCCATCGTCTCGTGGATCATGAGGATCAGAGGGGCGTCGTCGATCAGGTGCATGATCGGGTTCTTCTCCGGGTCATACCTGTCCATATGGACACGGTACTCCGAGACGGTCTCATGAGCATGGTACTGCCCCCTCCGGTAACTCGCGATCGTCCCAGGGCTTGGCACGTTGATGGCAGACCGTTTCCAGCCCGGTTCAAGCGGTTCGGTCACCAGTTCCTTCGGTACAACGACCTGAAAGACTCCCTGGTGCAGTGCATCGAGATATGACTCAAGCGAGCTCAATCTC
>JAAZGM010000099.1 GCA_012511245.1 Methanomicrobiales archaeon
GGATAGATGTTCTCCCCGCCGCGGATCACCATATCCTTCAGGCGGCCGACGATCTTGACGTAGTCCTCCTCGTCCATCACCCCGAGGTCGCCGGTATGATTCCAGCCGTTCTCGTCGATCGTCGCCCGGGTGGCGTTCGGGTTGTTGTAGTAACAGCGCATCACGCAGTAGCCGCGGGCGCATATCTCCCCGGTCTCGCCCCGGGGGACGATCCTCTTCGTGTGCGGATCGATGATCTTGATCTCGGTGTGCGGAAAGGGTTTTCCTACCGTCGAGACCCGCCGCTCAAGGGGATCGGCGGTCGTCGTCATCGTGACGCCCGGCGATGTCTCCGTCTGCCCGTAGACGATCACGATATCGGACATGTTCATCTTCAGGTTGACCTCGCGCATCACCTCGGTCGGGCAGGGCGACCCGGCCATGATCCCGGTGCGGAGCGTATCCAGCCGGTACTTCGAGAAGTCCGGGTGCGAAAGTTCCGCGATGAACATCGTCGGCACACCGTGAAGCGCCGTGCACTTCTCATCCTGAACGGCGCGGAGAACCGCTTCGGGGTTGAAGGCCGGTGAAGGGAGCACCATCGCGGTGCCGTGGGTGACCGCGGCCATGTTCGAGAGGACCATCCCGAAGCAGTGGTAGAACGGCACCGGGATACAGAGACGATCTTTGTGGGTGAACTTCATCCCCTCGCCGATGATGAAACCGTTGTTCAGGATGTTATGGTGGGTCAGGACGACACCCTTCGGGAACCCGGTCGTCCCGCTGGTATACTGGATGTTCACGGCGTCATCGAAGTCGAGCGACTCCCCCCGCTCCCGGAGTTCGTCGGGGCTGATCAGAGCGGCCTTTCCCATGAGGTCATCCCATGTGTACATGCCGTTGTAGGGGATGTCGCCGAGGAAGACGACGTTTTTCAAGAACGGGAACTTATCGCTATTGATCCGGCCGGGTTTCGCCTCGAACGCCTCCGGGCAGGACTCATAGAACATCCCGACGTAATCGGAGGTCTTGAAACGCCCCTGGATGAGGAGGGTCTGGACCTCGGACTGCTTCATGGCATACTCAAACTCGTATGTCCGGTAGGCCGGGTTGATGTTCACCATGATGGCGCCGATCTTTGCGGTGGCGAACTGGACGAGCACCCATTCCGCGTAGTTCAAAGCCCAGATGGCAACCCGGTTTCCGCGCTCCACATCGAGTGCCATGAGGGCGCGCGCAAGGGTATCGACCCGCTCAAGAAACTCCGCATAGGTCCACCGGATATCCTGGTGGATGGAGATGAGCGCTTCACTATCCGGATGTGCCGCTGCAATTCGGTTCAGCATTTCACCGATGGTGATGCCGAGCAGGGGTATCTGCGAATTTCCACACGCGTAACTGCCCTCAACCATTCTATATAAATGAGTGCCAATGTGGATATATCAGTTCTGGTTTTACCCGGCGAAATCCTTATACTGCATGGCGTCAACCGTATAGAGAGCGGGGTCGTGGCCAAGCCCGGAATGGCGACGGGCTCCAGCGGTCTTTGCACGTGATGAACAATGGGTCTCCTGACGTATGGATGATGACCCGTTGGAGCACTGATGCATGTTCGGAGAGACCCGTCGATCGTGAGTTCAAATCTCACCGACCCCACATTCTTATGAGCTTTTATCGGATACCGGAGGGTGTTTTTCCCGCACGGATATGCTGATCCGGAAAGCCGGGCTCTCTCTTTGCCCGGCCTTGAGGGATACACGCCCACGAGACTTGCACAGCCAAAGATACGGTAGCCTCCGCCTCCGGGCCGGATCTTTTTCGCATATGACGGTATCGCCCCTGCCGGGAGGGCTTTAATACCTGCTTCACCAATATTTTAGCAGTATTTGAGGGCATCCATATGTATCTCATCGGTGAAGCATTGGTTGGAGACGGCGCAGAACTTGCGCA
>JAAZGM010000100.1 GCA_012511245.1 Methanomicrobiales archaeon
GAGGTGATCGAGGTGCCGGTCAGGGAGTTCATCAACTGGGAGCGGACGAAGCGGGCACTCACCGATATCAGCAACATGGAGGTCCGGCGGGTGATGAGCAGCCCGGTCATCGCCATCGGCGAAGATTCGGATATCTCCGATGCGGCTTCTTTGATGCTCCGCGAGGGGATCGCCCGGCTCCCGGTGCTCCGTGGCGGGAAGCTGGTCGGGATCGTCACCCGGGCGGACATCGTCCACGGGCTCGGGGCGTCGTCGGGGAGGGAGGAATCGTGAAGAGTATCTGTGCAGTCGAGGGCGTCAACGCGGCCGGATTGAAGGAAGGAAAGTACGGGCTCGCCCTGATCCGGGCAAGCGGAACCGCGGCCGGGGTCTTTACGTCGAACACTATGCGGGCGGCCCCGGTCGAGGTGATGATGGAGCGGATAGAGCGAGGCACACTTGATGCTGTCGTCGTGAACAGCGGGTGCGCAAACGCCTACACCGGCGAACGCGGCTACCGCGACGCGGTGGAGATGTGCGAGATCGCGGGCGGAGCCCTTGGCCTTGCACCGGAGTCGGTCGGCGTCGCGAGCACCGGGGTGATCGGGCGCTACCTCAACCTCCCGCTCATAACCGACCAGTGCGGGCGGGTCGCCCCCCTCCTTGCCCGGAGCCCTGACGCCGAGGATGCGGCGTCGCGTGCGATCATGACCACCGACACATTCCCAAAACACGCCCTCGTCGAGACCGAGTCGTTCTCCGTCGGCGGGATCACCAAGGGGAGCGGGATGATCGCCCCGAACATGGGGACGATGCTTGCGTTCATCTACACCGATGCGGAGGTCGAGGCTCCGGTTCTCCGGGATATCCTCCGCACGGCTACCCGGCGGTCGTTCAACCGGGTCGTCGTCGACGGCGACACGAGCACGAACGATGTCGCCCTCTGCACCGCGACAGGCGCCGCGGGCCGGGTCGGCCGGGACGAACTTGCAAGAGCCGTCGAGGCCGTCTGCCGCGACCTTGCCATCCAGATCGCTCGCGACGGCGAAGGGGCGACGAAGCTCCTCGAGGTCACCGTCCGCGGCGCTCCCGATGAAGATGCTGCAGCAACCGTTGCGCGGACGATCGTCGCCTCCCCGCTCGTCAAGACAGCCATATACGGCGAAGACCCGAACTGGGGGAGGGTGGTCGCGGCTGCCGGGAGGGCCGGCGTGGAGTTCGACCCCTACGCCGTCTCGCTCTCGGTCGGGGATGCGCCGCTCGTCCTCCGCGGTGAGATCGTCGCCGACCTTCCCCGGGCGAAGGATGCGATGCGGGGTAAGACCGTCACGTTCGACCTCGACCTCGCCGCAGGCGACGGATCGGCAACGGCGTGGGGGTGCGACCTCACCGAGAAGTACGTAGAGATCAACGGGAAGTATACGACATGAAACGCGAAGATGTGCTGATGGAGGCACTCCCCTACATCCAGAAGTTTTACGGGAAGACGATCGTGATCAAACTCGGCGGCCACGCGATGGTCGACCAGAAGATCCTTGAGACGGTGATCCGCGACGCCGTCCTTCTCCGCTACGTGGGGATGAAGGTCGTCCTGGTCCACGGCGGAGGGCCGGAGATCACGGCGAAGATGCAGGCGATGGGGAAAGAGCCCAAATTTGTCGGAGGACTCCGGATCACCGATGCCGAGACGCTCGAGATCGCCCAGATGGTCCTTGTCGGAAAGATCAACGACGGCATAGTCTCCCTCATCGCGAACTGCGGCACCCGTGCGGTCGGGATATCGGGTAACGACGGCAACCTCCTCATCGCCCGGAAGATGGAACCCCAGCGGGTGAAGGTGGGAGAGGTCATCGAGGAGGTCGATCTCGGTCGGGTCGGCGAGATCGAGGAGGTCGATCCCGAGGTGCTCCACTGCCTCCTCGCCCAGAACTACATCCCGGTCGTGGCCCCGATGGCGATCGACCGACAGGGGGGGAGCCTGAACATCAACGCCGACACAGCGGCGGCGGAGATCGCGATCGCTCTGGGTGCGTTTAAACTCGTAAACCTCACCGACGTCGACGGCGTGATGGATGCCGATCGGACGATGGTCTATCGCCGTCTCACGCTCGCTGAGGCGGAGACGATGATCGAGGATGGGATCATCGCCGGCGGGATGATCCCGAAACTCGACGGGTGTATGAAGGCGGTCAGGAGTGGCGTTACGAGCGCCCATGTCGTGAATGGCAACAAGGAGCACAACCTCCTCCTCGAGCTCTTCACCGACCGGGGTGTCGGGACGATGCTCACCCTTTAACTTTTTTCCCACGGCAGATTGCTATCGGCGTTGCACTCTCGCTGCCACTCTTCGCTCATATCGATCAGGATCTCGAATATCCGCCGCACGGCGACCGGGTCAACCCGTTTCTCGACAGCGTACGTGAAGGCCCGGCCGAGAACTGTCTTTTGCTGCGATCCATCCTGGATGGGGCGATCTTCTTCCTGCTTGATCCGGGCGATCTTCGCGGCAAGTTTCTGCCGTTCCACGATCAGATCGATGATCTGGTTATCAATCCCATGGATCTCCTCTCTGACGGCATCAAGGGTCATACTCCATGGTTGTCCTATTCGGGGTTAAAACCGCCGGGTTGGCACCCTGCACCCCGGGAAGGCGAAGACTATTATCCGTGCCGGAACAAACCTGGTACCAGATGTTCGAACGAATACCGCTACGCGAACGTCGGGACCTCCTGATCGCGTGGCTCGCCATATCGATCGCCTTCACCCTGATCTATATCCGGGGCGGGGTGGACCCTATCGGACTCATCTTCTTCTTCGTGCTGTCCCTCGTCACGGTGGGCGTAGCCTTCGTCCTGCACGAACTGGCGCACAAGTTCGCGGCGATGCGCTATGGTTACTGGGCGGAGTTCAAGAAGGACAATCAGATGCTCCTTATCGCCGTGGTGATGGCGGCGCTCGTCGGGGTCGTCTTTGCGGCGCCGGGAGCGACCTATGTCTACGGAAATGCGACACGCGCGGAGAACGGGCGGATATCAGCGGCCGGGCCGGTGACAAACCTCCTCCTCTGCATACCGTTCGCGGCGCTGGTGTTCTTTGGCGGCGGCGGGCTCATCGCTCTTGTCGGTCTCGTGGGGCTCCGGGTCAACGCGATGATCGCAACCTTCAACATGCTCCCGATCAGCATCCTCGACGGCAAGAAGGTCCTCGCCTGGAACCCGGCCGTTTTTGCGGTACTCATCATCGCCTCCGTCGGGATCCTCTTCTGGTCGCTCCTCCTCTGAGCGGCCACCCTTTCTTCACACTTTCTTCAGCGTGAACCGGAACGCTGCGCCGCACTCCGGCCGGCCCGGCACCCGGTCTTCTACCCGGAGGGTGCCGTTGTAGCGCGTAATGAGCATCCGGGTGATAGAGAGCCCGAGGCCCTGGCCGCTTTTGCGACCCTTTTTCTTCCCAAATCGTGTAAATATGGATTCTTTCATCTCGTCGGGGACTCCGGGCCCGGTATCCTCGACGGAGATCTCGACCTCGCTATCACCCTCTTCCACCCGGATAGTGATCTCGACATCCGGCCCCCCGAACTTGGCGGCATTCCCGATGAGGTTCGCAAAGACCTCTGGAAGGAGCAGGTCGGCCATGACCGCAAGATCTGTGCCGCTATAGTGGATGCGGCTCCCGGAAAAGATCTCGATCTCGCCCCGGATAATGCCATCAAGATCGACCGGTGCGAGAATGGCTGATTCGTGGTGGATCCGCCGGATCGTCGAGACGTTCCTCACGATATCGATGCTCTTTCGGATACTGCTCCTGAGTTTTTCCGCGTAGTTTTTCGCCTCCCCATCGAGCATATCGATGAGGATGCCGGTATAGAGGCCGGAGACATTCTCTGCATTCCTGATATCATGGCTGAGCACGTCGAGGTAGAAGTTTGCCTCCTGCTCAGCCATCTCGAGCTGCCGGATCAGCAGGATGCGTTCAATGGAGGTTCTGATCTCTTTTCCGATAGCGGTAAGGAGGAAACGATCGGCATTGGTGAACTGCCTCCCCTTCCCGGCCACCACGTTCAGCGCTCCGATGACCTTCCCGTGCGCCACAATGGGGATGCTCGCGTAGGGGCACGGTGTCTCATCGTTCATCCCCGGGTGGCGAAGATGTGGATGGTTGTCGAAGAAAAGCGCCTTCCCGGCTACCAGCACCTCCACGTAGGGCTGTGCGGTGATGTCTGGAATGTAAGGTGTCTGTGGGAAGAACTCGGAGAGGTTTCTCATGCAGGCCAGCCGCGCACTCTGTCTATCCGGTTCGATCAGGTAGATGCCGCCCCCGCGAAGATCGAGGAGGTCGAGGGTTGCTGCAAGCACCTTCTCAAGGGCCTCATCGATATCCGTCGTGGATGTTGATACGCCGATGATCTGGTTCAAGATCGAGAGTTCCCGGTTATGTGCCTGGATCTCAGCTTCAGCCCGTTTCAGGTCGGTGATGTCGTTGAGCGAGGCCGTGAGGCAGAGAGGTGTTCCATCTCTGTCCCGGACCAGGATTCCGGAGAAAGTGACATGAAACGTCGTTCCATCTCGTTTTTTCCCGGTTCTCTCGCTGGTGTATCTTCCGGTCTCGATGATCGCCCGGAACGCTGCTATAGACTCTTTCTCATCCTGCCAGAACTCTGTGACCCGCTTCCCGATCACCTCGGCATCGGAGGCATGTCCCCACATAGAGAGGAAGGCCTGGTTGACGTAGGTCAGGCGGCCGTCGAGGTCGGCGATGGTGAACGCGCTCGGTGACGACGCTATCGCCATGTCGCGGATCAGGAGTTCTCTTTCCGCCTTCTTCCTTTCTTTGATGTCGGAGTGAGTTCCTGCAATCCGGACCGGTCTTCCATCTGCATCGCGTTCGACCACCTGGAGCCGATCGAGCACGTAGGCCCACTCTCCTGATGCGGTTTTCATCCGGATCTCCATATCGAGACGATCGCGCTCGCCGGAAATCATGCCGGCGAGCATCGCCTCCATGCGCCCCCGGTCGTCCGGGTGGATGAAGGAGAGGATCGCGGGGTACGTGGGTACAAGCTCTCCCGGTTCGTAGCCGAGCATCGTAAAACTGCGCGGACTGTAGAAGATCGTGCCGGATCTGATATCCCAGTCAACCAGCCCGTCGTTTGCAGCCGAAAGCGCAAGATTCAGTCGTTCTTCGCTCTCGCGAAGCGCCAGTTCCGCACGATCCCGTCCCGTCACGTCGAGGAGTGACATCACTGAACGGGCGGTTCCGGGTATCAGGCCGATGGTGACCTCGATGGTATGGATGGTTCCGGCGCGGTCGATGAACGGGACGGAGTAGTTCTTCGGCGCGGCCAGAGGATCCTTCCGGCGGAGGGTGTGGTATCCCATGATCTTCCGCCGCTCATCCTCGGTGGCGATGAAATCGGGGAGTTGCTTTATCCCGACGATCTCGGTGCGTGCATACCCGGAAAGCCGTTCAAATTCCGTGTTCGCCACTGATATGGTGGTGTCCTCCTCGACGAGGATCGTCGCCGTCCCGGTGTACTCGACGATCGCCTCGTAATCCTCGATATCGGGGGACTCCCGGATCCGGAGCACCCAGCCTCTTCCAGCCGGCGGTCTCCAGCCCGAGCAGTAGTATCTTCGTTCTCCTCCGCCTGGATGCCTGAGGCAACACTCAAACTCCCGCGTCCTCTCGTTGCCACACGGGGCCGAGAGGATCCTGTCGGCAAGATCCCTCACCCGCTCTTCCTGCTCAGGATCCTTCTCACACAGACTGAGAATCCGGCGGGATGTGGTGTTCGCCCAGATTATGCGTCCGTCATCATCGACCATCAGGATCGCGTCATCGATGCCCTCCAGTATCCGGTAATCCGGTTGAGTACCGTATAGGGAGTCCGATGGATCGGTGGGGGTCATCTATGATATCCCCTCTCGCTCCGGGATGCATTGTACGGGTTGATATTGTGTATGGAGGTCGTCAAAACGTATTAATCTGTTCCGGTACCCGGGTCGTGGAAAAAGTGTAGGGAGCACCCGTACCGAGTGTATCCCCCGGCCGGCTGCTATGTGGCGCAGGCAGAAATCAGGTTTCTGTATCGTCCGGCGCCTGCAGGCTGCGAAGAAGGTCAACCACATCCCGTCCTTTCTTTTGCGCGTCTTCAAGTGCGGCGGGGTGCCCCGCGATCCCTCCATACCGGTCGAGATCGTTTGCTATGACGTTATCCCAGTACTCAAACCCGGTTGTGTTGAAAAAGGCAGTGACGGCGGGAAACGCTGCATCAAAGACGTTCTCCCACCCGAGCCCTGCGGTCGAGACGAATATCGCCTTGTGGCGGAGGGTGTGCTCGGCGGAGTAGTAGAGGGTCTTCAGGATGAACTTCTGTGCCCAGAGATACTGCGCGCGGTCGATCAACCCCTTCGTCTCCGCCGTGATCCCCATCGAGTAGATGGGGGATGCGATGACAAGAAGATCGGCACCAGCGATCTTCTCAAAGATCCCCGTGAGGTCGTCGTCGATGATACACACCCCGGTCTTGTGGCAGACGTTACACCCCTGGCACGAGGCGTAATCGAGCCGCCGGAGGACGATCTTCTCGATCTCCCCTCCTGCTTCCCGGGCGCCGTCGAGAACCGCATCAAGCAGCGTCTCGGTGTTCCCGTGCCGCCGGGGGCTCCCGGAGATCCCGAGGACGTTCACGGTCATGCTACCCCGACCTCCCGGAGGTACGCGGCGACATCCCGGGCCAGGCGCTCAGCGTCGGCATTTGCGGTCGGGTGGCGGTCGATCGCACCTTTTTCGTCGACACTGTTCACCATCAGGTACCGGATGTCTTTGTTCCGGACATCGATGACATGGAAGAAACACTTCACCGACGGGATCGTCGAGTCAAAGACGTAGTCCCAGTCCTGCCCGGCGGTCGAGAGGAAGATACCCACCCGTTTTCCTTTTCGTTCCGGCGGGACGACCGGGAGGTGGAGGACGAACTTCCGGGAGCGGAAGACCTGTGCCCGGTCGACCAGCGTC
Source organism: Methanomicrobiales archaeon (assembly GCA_012511245.1). Lineage (GTDB taxonomy): Archaea > Halobacteriota > Methanomicrobia > Methanomicrobiales > Methanoculleaceae > Methanoculleus. The sequence goes on from JAAZGM010000100.1 coordinate 6,997, forward strand.
TTCGCCTGCGCGGTAAGCCCCATACAGTAGATGGGGGATGCGAGGATGATGCAGTCGGCCTCGATGATCCTGTCGTAGACATAGTCCATGTAGTCTCGCTGGACACACCGGTTGAGTTTTTCGCAGGCGTTGCATCCCTTGCACGGTCGGATATCGGCCTCGGTGACGGCGATCTTCTCGGTCGCAGCTCCTTCCTCCGCCATCGCGGCGAGCACCCAATCTAGCAGGGTTTCGGAGTTGCCGTGGCGACGGGGTGAGGCCGCAAACGCGAGGACGTCTATGGTCATATACAGAGTGTTGCTCGGCCGGAGGGTAAAAACGTGCCGGGACTCCCGCTCCGCTACACGTTCTCCTGCGATAGCCCGATCGCGAGCGTGTAGCAGAGCGCGATCGTCACAAGCGTGAACGGAAACGCCGGGAGGATCGCCATCGCCTGGAGAGAAGAGAGCCCGCCGGTGATGAGGAGAACGATTGCGACTGTGGAGAGGGGAGACACTCACGAATCATTGTGGCCTCCCGGCTGCGGAACAAGGAATACCGAAGCTTTTGACCCGGTTCACGATCCGCTCCGCGGCGGCCTCCGTCAGGTCGGAGAGAGACGGCGGGAACCTGCCCGGAAAACCCCGAATACAGGTAACTTCGGGTTTCCGGCACACTGAATGCACCGAAGTCGATCCCGGGCCTCCCGGTCGTTTGCGCTCCGCTCCACCAGAAATGCGAGAGTTCAGAAAAAGAGGATTAGAGGTTCTTGAAGCAGAGGTACCAGTCTTTGCACTCGTAACCTTCCTTCATCCGCTTCTCGATCCCCTCGGCGGTCGATGGCGCCGGAACGATGACCTTCTCGCCGGGCTGCCAATTCGCCGGCGTCGCGACACCGTGCTTATCGGCGGTCTGGAGGGCCTTTATGAGCCTGATAATCTCGGGCATCGAACGGCCGCTCGACATCGGGTAGTAGAGCATGGCCCGCATGATCCCCTTGTCGTCGATGAAGAAGACCGTCCTGATGGTGGAGGTGTTGCTCTGGCCGGGGTGAAGCATCCCGTAGGTTTTGGCGACCTTCATGTCGAGGTCGGCGATGATCGGGAACGGGATCTCGACGCCCATCTTCTCCTTGATGCTCCTGACCCACGCAAGGTGTGAGTGGACGCTGTCGATCGAGAGGCCCACGAGCTGGACGTTCAGATTCTTGAGTTCATCGGCGATCCCGGCGAACGCCATGAACTCCGTGGTGCAGACCGGCGTGAAGTCGGCCGGGTGGGAGAAGAGGACGACCCACTTCCCTTTGAGGTCTGAGAGTTTCAGCTGTCCGTGAGTGGTCAGCGCATCGAATTCGGGTGCTTTCTCGCCGATGATCGGCATCTGAATTACTTCTTCTGGTTCCATGATAGTCACTTCTTCGGGCGGTTGCCCAGATATTCTTCGAGGGCGGTCTTGCCGTGGACGTAGGCCGGCATCCCCGCGAGCAGGAACGCTACCCTGAGTCCTTCTTCAATCTCTTCTTTTGATACGCCGAGGCTCCCGGCGCCCGCCATCTGTGCGCGGACGGCATGATTGTCCCGGAGCGCAGCGGCGATCGCGATCGCGATGACCTTCTTTGTCTGCTTTGAGAGGGCTCCGTCGGCCCAGATCATCTGGTCGAGCCCCATCACCTTTCCATATAGGTCGGGGTCGGTTACTTTGAGCTCTTTGAATATCTCGGGAATTTTCCCTATCTTCTCTTCCAGTTTTTTCTCTTCCATTGCACATCTACTCCTTGAGCACCATCGGTTCGCCGCAACAGATCAACTCCCCACCGCCGGCTTCCAGAACCTGAACTACGTTTCCGCAGATCTCGCAGTGGTAGATCTCTCCCTCTGACGATACGTTCACCATTTTCCTTTCACCTCGATGGTTCCTGGTTACTTCTTCCTCTCAGGGGGACGCATGACGTCCTCCGGTGATTTAATGTCCGGCCTGATGTGAGTCATCGGAAGGCAGTTGTACATCTCACAGGCGCAGGTCGGGCATTTGACGAGATCCTTATCGGTACTGTCGATCCGGACCTCCCGCCCGCAGTCGATGCAGATGAATCGACCGGGGCCCGGCTTCTCTCCTGCTTTTGCAGTCTTACTGGTTCCTGGTTCGGCCACAGGCACTCACCAGACCGATCATATTGTTTCAAGGTATTTAGCAGTATCCTCTCCATCCGGACCAGCACAGCCCTCCGGGCCCCGGTGCGCCGCATCCTATTAATAGGGGCGTGTTCAACCCAGAACCATGGGGAAAAAGATCATTGCACTGCTCGGGAGCCCACTCACCGGCGGAAACACCGCTATTCTCCTCGCTGAAGCCATCAGGGGTGCAGAGGAAGCCGGGTGCGAGGTCGAGAGGATCGAGGTTGCGCGCCTGGATATCCTGCCCTGCATGGAGATCTTTTACTGCAGGGAGAACGAGACCTGCCGGATCCAGGACGAAATGGCGGGGATATACGATAAATTCCGTGAGGTGGACGGCCTGATCATTGCAACTCCTGTGATGACGATGGGCATCCCGGGAAGGCTCAAGTCGTTCATGGACAGGTTCCAGGTCTTTTACATGGCTAAGTACCATCGCGGTCAGCCCTTTGTCTCCCCGGAGCGGCGGAAAGGACGGGGGATGCTCTTCATATCCATCGCGGGGATGAATATCCCGAACGTCTTTGATGGAGCAAAGACGACCGCGAAGGCGTTTGGGGAGATCATCGACTGCCCCTACCGCGATGAGGTGCTCCGAAACGATATGGATACGATCCGGGATATCAGGACCCGGCCGGAGGTGATGGAGGCAGCTTATCGGAAAGGCTATGAGCTCGGCCGGTTCCTCTCCCGCACCTCTCCTTCGGCGTGAATCGCCGGCCCTGATGTGGGCGAACCTGCCCCTGCGCCGGGTGCCATAAAGTTTAATACAGCGCTTTCTGAAATGATCCACGTATGCCGACTGATGAGAACGCTCAGAATGCGTTTGCCGGGGAGTCCCAGGCGAACAGGAAGTACTCGGTCTTTGCAGAGAAGGCAGCTGCTGAGGGGTATCCTGCAGTGGCAAAACTCTTCCGCGCGACAAGCGAGGCAGAAGCCGTCCATGCAAAACGCATCCTCTTCATCATGAACGCCGTAGGGAGCACCGAGGAGAATCTCAAAGGTGCGATGGAGGGGGAGAACTACGAGTTCATGGAGATGTATCCTGCGTTCATCGCCGACGCAAAGAGCGAGCGCAAGAATGAGGCTACGATCGTCTTCACCCATGCGATGAAGGCAGAAGAGGTGCATGCAAACCTCTACCTCCAGGCGCTCGAGGCCGTCCGGGATGGAAAGGATATCGATGTGGAGAAGATCTATCTCTGCCCGGTCTGCGGCGACGTCGAACTCGGAGAACCGCCGGAAAAATGCCCAATTTGCGGTGTTCCGGCGCGTATGTTCCGTGAAATCCAATAACACTTCTATTTTTCAGCCTGATGCCTGTTTCGTGCTGTCCCCTATATGTTAAATAGGGCTCATGAGATATCTTCCATTATGGCAGGTGTGAAGGTCTACACGACGGGGAGTTGCCCCTACTGCCGGATGGTCCAGGCGTTCCTCACGAAGCACGGCGTTGAGTACGATCTCATCGATGTCGGGAATGATCGTGAGGCGGCGCGGGAGATGGTCCGGATATCTGGGCAGCGGGGGGTGCCGGTCACGGTCTCCGGTGATGTGGTGATCGTCGGGTTCGATGCAAAACGGCTCCAGGAACATTTTGGGGCACTGGATGCGGGAGAGATCTATGATGCGATCATCGTGGGCGCCGGCCCGGCCGGGCTGACCGCTGCGGTCTACTGCGCCCGGAAACAGATGAAGACTGTTGTCATAGCGGAAAATATCGGTGGTCAGGCAGCCTCGAGCTGGGTGATCGAGAACTATATGGGGTTCTCGACGATCTCAGGCGAGGAGCTGACCCGGAAGTTCGAGGAGCAGGTCAGGGGGTTTGACGTCCGCCTCGAACTTGAGAGCGTAGGGGAGGTTCGAAAGGAAGGCGGGGTGTTCCTCGTCCGGACGGCCTCTGGAGCCACCTACCGTGGTCGGACACTCATCCTCACCCCCGGCAAAGAGCCGCGAAAACTGGGAATTCCGGGTGAGGACCGGTTGATGGGGCGGGGGGTATCGATCTGTGCTATCTGTGATGCCCCGTTCTACCGCGACAGATCGGTCGCCGTCGTCGGCGGTGGGAACGCAGCGCTCCAGACCGCGATCGAGATGACGAAGTATACGAACTCCGTGACCCTGATCGCCCGGAAGGCGTTCCGGTGTGATGAGATCTACTTCACCCGGGCAGAGGAGGCGGGGATACAGGTCCTTGCCCACCACGAAGTGACGGCGCTTCATGGGGAAGAAGGCCTTACCGGAGTCACGATTCGCGACAACAAGACCGGGGAAGAACTGGATCTTGATATCGACGGCCTCTTCCTTGCGATCGGGCTTGTACCGAATACGCGATTCCTCGGGGATCTGGTGGCGCTGAACGAAGCAGGGGAGATCCTCATCGACAATGACGGCCACACGAACGTTCCCGGGATCTTTGCAGCCGGAGATGCGACCAGTGTTCGGGCAAAACAGATCATCGTCGCCGCCGGCGATGGGGCAAAGGCGGCGCTCGCGGCGCATGAGTATCTTGAGGAACTCACGGGCAGGCCGACCGAGGAACAGGTCATCTGCACGTGAGATAAGGAATATAAGGCGAGTTCGGGAGAACCCGGAAGTCTAGCGGGAGATCTTCTCCCCAAACTCGTTCGTTTTCATCCAATCGATGATCCGGCCCGCGGATATTTAGATCCAGCGGGCCAGCTCAGATTTTTTGAGATCGGCAAAAGCGAAGCCGTCCAGGTGCGCCGTTGTCGATGCCGGGTTTTACGCGGAGCCTTCCCGCTCCGCATCCTTCTTCCGGTACCCTTCGAGCAGAACCGTCACCAGGTTCTTCACCGGCACGTCCGTGCAGTCCGCGATATGGAACTCACAGAACGGACAGACCGTCACCACGACATCGGCGCCGGTCGCCTTCACGGCCTCGTCGCGTTTCGCCCCGAGCGCTTTCGCCTCCTCCGGCACCCCCGAGCGGACGCCGCCGCCGGCACCGCAGCACTGCGTCGGCATCTCCACGAACTCCCTGACGGCATCGCGGAGGAGTGCCCGGGGCTCTTCACTGATCCCCTGGCCGCGGAGGAGGTGGCAGGGATCGTGGTAGGTCGCCGTGATATCGAGTTTTGTCGGCGGTTCGATCCCGTACTCGGTCAGGATCTCCGTGACATCCTTCACCACAAACGGCGTCTCGTAATCGTTCTTCAGCGTTGCCCCGCACCCGGCGCAGATCGTCATCACGGTTGTTATCCCCCGGCGGGCGAAGGCCTCGATGTTCTTCTTCTTCAGATCGTCAACAAACGCCGTCTGCCCCGTCCGGATCAGCGGCGACCCGCAACAGACCTGGTCGTGGGGGACGATCACCCGGATGCCGTTGCGCTTCATGACCTCCATCGCATCGAGCGCCGTCTGCGGAACCCGGCCGTTGAACATGCACCCGACGAAGAACCCCACCTCGCCGCGGACGGGGCCGTCGGGCTCGATCACCTCCGGAACCTGTTCGAGGAAGGTCTCTTTCGTCCTCTCGACGCTCCGGCCGGTCTCCTGCACCAGCCGGGCCACCTCCTGGTGGCGGGGGAGGGTCAGTCCGCGGCGGTTTGCTATCTCCCGGAGTTTCTCGATCGCTTTGCCCGGGATATCGATCTCTTTCGGGCAGACTTCCAGGCACCGTCTGCAGGTTGTGCAGTAAAAGAGCCCTTTTGTGATCGCATCGGTTATCCTGTCCCCTGAGTCGCGGGGGTCAAGGGTGAGGCGCATCTCCTGCCGGAGCACCGTCGGTCCGGCGAACTCCGTCACCTGGAGCGCCGGGCAGGCCGATACGCAACAGAAGCACTCGATACAGTCCCGGAGCGGCTTGATCGTCTCGATCTCATCCTTCGCCGGGAGCTCCGCATCCGGTGCCGGGCATATCCGGGCGATCTTTGCGATCACCGGCTCCAGGTCGACCATCAGGTCTTTCAGGATCGGGAGCGCCAGCGGCTCGACCGTCATCCCGTCCCGGGCCTCCTCCATGCAGGCGAGGACGGGCGTTCCATCCACCCGGACGGCGCAGCTCCCACACTGCCCGGACCCGCAGCAGTAGCGGTAGGCGAGACCTGGATCATGATTGTCGCGGACGGCGTGGAGGGCGTGGAGAACCCGGGCTCCCTCGTTAACCTGGACGGTATACTCCTCGAAGTGCGGTTCTGCATCCACGGCGGGATCGAAGCGTGATACCTGGATCGTGATCGTCTTCATGTCATGGCCTCCCGCTGCTCGATCCCTTCACGGGTGAGCGAGACATAGGTGTGCCCGAAGGGCGACTTCCCCGGTTCTGCCGTGACCGTTGCATCCCGTCGGACGTGAGCGCCCCGGTTCTCCGGTCGGATAAGGGCGCACCGGACGATCAGGGATGCCGTGGTGCACATGTTCCGGGCGGTGCAGCACTCAAGGAGGTTCGCGGTCGAGGCGGCACAGAGCCGTTTGTCCGCCAGGCGCTTGATATGGCCGAGCGCCGTCCGGAGATCGGCGGCGTTTCGGAAGATCCCGGCCTGGTCCCACATCGTGAGTTTCAGGTCTTTCCGGAGATCGGCGGGGTTCACGGAGCCTTCAAAGAAGTCGTCGAGCACCCTGATCTTCTCTTCGATCGCGCCCTCACTGATCCGTCCGCTCCGCGCCGGGTTTTTTCCGGCAAACTCCCCGGCTCGCTTCCCGAAGACCTGAGTCTCCGCAAGCGCGTTTCCGCCGAGGCGGTTTGCACCGTGCACCCCGCCGGCAACCTCGCCGCAGGCAAAGAGCCCCGGGAGTGTCGTCCGGCACTCGGGTGTGATCCGGAGCCCTCCCATGATGTGGTGGGCGGTGGGGGCGACCTCCATCGGTTCTCGTCGGATATCGACGCCGTATGCGAGGAACTGCTCAAGCATCACCGGAAGCCTGCTCTCGATCGTCTCCGCGGGGAGGTGGGTCACGTCCAGGTAGACCCCGCCGCGGCTCGTTCCCCGGCCTTCCAGGACCTCGGTCGCGATCGCCCGCGCCACAACGTCCCGGGTCGAGAGTTCCATCCGTTCGGGGTCGTAGCGCTCCATGAACCGTTCCCGCCGTGCGTTCAGGAGAATCCCTCCCTCACCCCGGACGGCCTCCGTCACCAGGCGGCCCCGGGCGTCGTAGGGGTAGACAGCGCCGGTCGGGTGGAACTGGATCATCTCCATATCGATCAGTTCCGCGCCTGCCCGGTAGGCCATCGCGAACCCGTCGCCGGTCCCGGCGGCGGAGTTCGTGGATATATCGTAGACCTGCGTCCCCCCGCCGGTCGCAAGCACCGTCGCGTCGGCGCGGAAGAACACGACGTTTCCATCCCGGTCGAGGGCGATAGCCCCGGCGACGGTGCCGTTCTCGTCCTTCACCAGATCGATGACTGAGACCTCCTGGTAAAGGTGCGTATCGGTCGCGTCGAGCCGGTCGAGGAGTGTCATGATCATCTCATGGCCGGTCCGATCGCCGGCGTAGCAGGTCCGGGGAAATCGCTGCCCGCCGAACGGCCGTTGCGCGATCTCGCGGTCATCCGTGACATCGAAGACGGCGCCCCACCTGACGAGGTCGGCCATCCGTTCCGGCGCTTCGTGGACCAGAGCATCCACGAGTGCGGGTTCGTTCAGGTACGCCCCACCTGAGAGCGTATCCTCGCGATGGACATCGACCGAGTCCCGGTCACGCAGCACGGCGTTGTAACCGCCCTCCGCCATCGTCGTACACCCGCCTTTGCCGGCGATGGTCTTGGAGACCATGACCACGCCGCCGTACCGGGAAGCCTCGATGGCGGCCCGTACCCCGGCGCCGCCGCTTCCGACTACCAGCACGTGCGCGTCCACAATCTCATCTACATGCATCTTATTAGTCGATGCGTTGTATAATACCATAAAGTAATTGCAGGGAACGAGTGAGCCAGAATGAGGCTTTTAATGAAATTTGGCGGCACCTCCGTCGGAGAAGCGGATTGTATCGAGAGGGTCGCAGATATTGTAGAATCACATCGCGCGGCAGGGGATGAGGTCGCGATAGTCGTATCGGCATGTTCGGGGGTCACCGACCAGATCATAGCAGTGGCCGACGAGGTCATGGCAAGCAAGGAACAGCCCCAGATCGAGAAGTTTCTCTCGGCGATGCGGGAGCGGCACATTCGTCTCCTTGATGAGGTGGCTCCCGACCACGCCCGTGAGGTGGCAGCGACCATCGACGATCGGCTCATCCGGCTGCAGAACATCCTTACCGCGGTGCATACCCTGAAGGAACTGACTCCCCGGTCACGCGACTACATCGTCTCCTTTGGGGAACGGTTCTCCGCTCCGGTAGTCTGCGCCGCTCTCCGGCAGCGCGGCATCGCCTCGGTCGTCCTCGACGGCGCCGGGGCCGGGATTGTCACGACTGCAAACCACGGGGACGCTCGCGCCCTCCCGGTAAGCGAGGAGAAGATCCGTGCCCGGGTCGTCCCGCTCCTTGCCGACACCGTCCCGGTGATCATGGGGTTCATGGGGGTGACCGAGCAGGGTGTCGTCACCACCCTCGGGCGGAGCGGCTCCGACTACTCGGCCGCTGTCGTCGGTGCGGGTGTCGGTGCCGATGAGATCTGGATCTGGACGGATGTCGACGGGGTGATGACCTCTGACCCCCGGATCATCCGGGATGCCCGGGTGCTCGACGATATCTCCTACCTTGAGGTGATGGAGCTCTCCTTCTTCGGTGCGAAGGTCCTCCACCCACGCTCGATCGAGCCTGCGATGCAGAAGAGTATACCGATCCGGGTCAAGAACTCGTTCCGGCCCGAGGTCCCCGGCACCCTCATCCTCCGGGACGAGCACCAGGAGTTGCGGGTGGTCAAGGCCCTTGCCCTGATCGAGAAGGTCGCGCTCATCAACATCAACGGTGCCCAGATGGTCGGTCGCCCCGGTGTTGCAAAGATGATCTTCTCCGCGCTCGCCGAGCGGGAGGTGAACGTCATGATGATCTCACAGGGTTCAAGCGAGGCAAACATATCCCTCATCATCGACGAATCGCACCTCGAGGCTGCGATAGCCGCCCTCACCCCGATCGAGAAGCAGGGAGTCGTCCGCGAGATCACCTACGATCGGGATGTCGCTGCGCTTGCGGTTGTGGGCGCAGGGATGGCCGGCACACCGGGAACCGGCGGCCGGATCTTCTCGGCGATCGGCCGGGCCGGCATCAACATGATGATGATATCGCAGGGTTCAAGCGAGGTGAACGTCTCGTTCGTCGTCAGGGGTAGCGACGGTAAACGGGCCTTGCAGGTGCTGCACGATGAATTCCGGCTATCGGAGAACTCAGATGACTGAAGAAACCAGAAAACATACCTACCGCGAGGCCGGGGTCGATATCGATCTCGAGGCCCGGGCTGTGCGAGCGCTGATCGAGAACCTCACCTACCGGAGATCCGGTGCGTTCCCGATGTTCGGGAAGGTCGGGCATTTTGCCGGGCTGATCGATTTCGATCCGTACGTCCTTGCGCTCGCGGTCGACGGCGTCGGCACAAAGATGCTCGTCGCCGATCTCCTGCAGGACTGGCATACCGTCGGGATCGACTGCATCGCGATGAATGTTAACGACCTCTACGTGATGAACCTCGAGCCCGTGGCATTCGTCGACTACATCGCGACCGATGCCCTCTCGCCGGAGAAGATGGCCCAGATCGGTGTGGGGCTGAACGAGGGCGCCCGGCAGGCGAACATGAACATCGTCGGCGGCGAGACCGCGACCCTCAAAGGGCTTGTGAACGGTCTCGACCTCGCAGGGACGTGTCTTGGGGTGCAGAGGAAGGAGAAGGTCGTCACCGGTGAGGGGATCGTTCCCGGCGACCTGATCGTCGGAGTCCCCTCAAGCGGCATCCACAGCAACGGCCTGACGCTCGCCCGGCGGGTCGTCGAGGATTGCGCGTCATACGAGACCCGTCTCTCGAACGGCAGGACCCTCGGCGAAGAACTCCTGACGCCGACCAGGATATACTCTGAAGTGCTCCAGGTGGCGGAGATCTGCGAGGTTCATGGGATGTGCCACGTCACCGGCGGCGGCCTCCTGAACTTCAAGAGGCTCTCGGAGTACGGGTTCTCCTTCACCGATCCCCTCGAAGCTCCCGAGATATTCCGCTGGCTGCAGGAGGCCGGCGGGATCAGCGACGCGGAGATGTACCGGACCTTCAACATGGGTATGGGCTACGCCTTCGTCGTCCCGGAAAGGAGTGTGGCCGCGATCCGGACGATCGTCCCCGATGCCCGGGTGGTCGGCGAGGTGACGGGGGAGCCCGGCGTGCGGTTGAAGGGCGTGGAGATCCGGTGAGGGTTCCCCTCACGTCTGAACTTTTTACCGGGACCCGGCGTAATTCTTATCCCCCGGAAGCCAGAGAGTACCCGTAAGGGAGCATCGATGGCAGACGTCTATTTTGCCTCGCTACGGGCAAGGAGCCACCATGAAAGCAAGGTCGCAAAGATCCGCCGCCTCTTTGATGCGGCCGGGTTCGGCACGGCTGTCCGACCAGGGGATCTCACGGCCATCAAACTGCATGTCGGGGAGCGCGGGTGCGACACCTACATCCACCCACTCTTTGCCCGGCAGGTGGTCGACAAGGTAAAAGAGCGTGGGGCGCACCCGTTCCTCACCGATACCGCCACCCTCTATGCCGGGAGCCGGGCAGACGCCGTCCGGCACACCGTCACCGCGATCGAGCACGGGTTCGCCTACGCGGTCGCCGCCGCCCCGGTCATCATCGCCGACGGTCTTACCGGC
>JAAZGM010000101.1 GCA_012511245.1 Methanomicrobiales archaeon
AGGTGGCGGTCACCGATGAGCACCTCTTCTGAGATCGCGAGAACCCCCTCCGCGTTCGCCGGAACCGGGATCATGACCGTGGCGGTGCCGTTCACGGCAAGACCGGAGAGACCGGTGATCTCGATCAGGTAGGAGTTGGTCGGCATGGTCGTCGAGACGAACGCAGGGCCAAGGAAGAGCAGGAAAATCACCACGACAAGGATGACAACCGCTACGAGCAGGTTCAGCAGGGTTTTTCGGGTATTGTTACTGTCCATCTTCTCGCCATCGGCCGGCCTGGTGGGTCCCGTGATCCGGAATCATGCATGAAAAATCGACGTTCCCCTATAAACGATTTCTGTCCGGCCTCTCTACACGTCGAGACGGATCCGCCCGTTTTGCTCCGGATGAGTCACCGCAGCCCATCAGGAGAAGGACCGGGTAGGCGGAGAGCCGGGGCTGCGATCCATGCCTGTCAGCGTCCCGGATCGCAGAAGCAGGCGTCGGGTGCTGCATTAAGCCCCGGTCCATCAGGTGGATGACGGATGCATTTTCCGGGGAGCAACCGGGACCTCTTGACGGGTAAGTATGTCAGGAGGGTGGTGCCTCCTGTGTAGTCCGCCTCATGCCGTTTTTTCCAGGTTTTCGTTCTCGGGAAACGGGGCGGACCGTAGGCCAACTCCAGATAATAGGACCCGCACCGAAGGAGAGGAGTCGCCGCACGGCCCTCCGACATCAGGCCGCTCCCGCTGCTTTACGAATGAGGACGAGGTGACCCCAGGGGAGGGACGACGACGGTTGCTCCCCGGGCCGTGACCAGCCGGATTTAGTATCGATCCCGATGTCCGCCAGAACGTGCCACGTGGTGTCATCCACAGTGGGCTGTTTTCCTACGACCTCCGAGATCGGAGTCAGGTTGAGCGAACCGGTGGCTTTTGAGGTAAAGTATCCGCATTCAGTAGTCCAAGCGACGCCTGTAGTGTCGTGAGCGTGAAACTCGACCGGGTGGCCGAACAACCCGGAGAATATGCCACAGATATCGAAGGTGTTCAGGAATTTACCGATAACGTCTCCCGGGGACACCGGGTATCGCGAGGAGGTCTGGGGGCTGGATTGGCCGAAGAACCCACCAAATGGCATCAAGGAGTAGTACGCCGTGTCCAGGTCGTAACTCGCGCAAAACCCCGAGTTTCTCCAGTCATCCTCTGGTGTCATGGAGAAGTGAGACCCGAGACAGAAATACTCGTGTTCCGGATCGTAGTCATTAGAACGCTGGTAAAGTACCGTTGTTGCGATCATCTGCCCGACACCCGGGTATCTTCGGGTGGTTGTGTGGCGTGCAACCTCGACATACTCATCGGACAAACCGGCCGCATCACGGAGACGTTCACGCACCGCCAGGGCATCCTTGCCGGATATGTAGTCTTCCGCTCGGGTTAGAAAACCGTCCGGTGCCGGGGCTGCTCTATCGGCCACCTCGGCATAAGACGCGATGACTTCATCAGGGAGGACACGAGCGTAGTATCCGGCGAGCTCTGCGTCAGGGGGGATATCCGGGAAGAAGATCGCCTCATACCGGAAAGAGCGAGCCGGGTTCGAAGGGACGGAGGGGATACCTGGCACGCGGTCCCTCCAACCAGTTACCTCACATGGCGAGAGATTTTCATGAGAGAGGTAGAGCGAACCGGTATTCAAACCATCGAAATATTCATAAGATGAGTTCCCGGGAAGCGCATAGGCCACATCGATCACTGCAACGAAGAAACAAAGTAGCGCTATGAAAGACAAGCATTCGATCCGAACCTGCTCCTTCGGTTCAGGCGTCAAAAAGAGAAATGTTAGTGATGTCGACACAGACTATCTCCAGTTAGGTATGAACGTACCCCCCACTCCACTTAACCTTACAGAGATGACCCCAGGAGTTCGTTCCGGAAGGAGCGAAATAGGCGATACCATCCATGATTTTCACCCACCCGTCTGAAACGTCGGCCATCACCCGGGAGACAACATATGTGCTGCCATCCCGTGCAGACGACTGCGAACAGTATGAGTGCTGACCCGGGGTGAACTCAAATGTAGTGGCTGCGCAACCAGCAAAGAGGAAAAATTCTTCGTGCCAATAAAGGGTGTTGCCACCCAGATTGTGGAGCTCAACATGTGTATCAGGAATGGCTGTTGACCACTGGAGAGCGCACCCACCAGTACCAAGAGAGAGCCCAACTGTTGTATACCCATTTGTGGTCTGCGGATTATTCTGGCTTACCTGAACATTCGGCAAGTGCTGATAATAACCCGGGACTGAATAGTCAGAATCTATTTCCACGTCAAACTGCGCGTTTCTATACGGCTCATAACCAGATATATCAATGCCCGGATCGGTTCTGAAGGTCGTCTTTGTGAAGAAATAATCCTGATTCGAGTTAGCTTCTTGATTATCCCAGTACCATGTCGTTGTAAGGTACGCACGCCCGACACCGGTGTAAGTTCTGCTTATCGTCGCCGTGTGAATCGGGGTCGGTCCATATGAAAGAAGCCCAATATCACCCTCTTTGAGGGACTCCTCCGTTTTGTTCTTCAGCAGCCCATCGATCCAGGCATCTGCACGAGAAGATATTTCCTCCAACGAGGGGTTATCTTTGGATGAAACTACCTCCGCATAGGAGACACTCTCTCCATTTGGAAGAACCCGAAACACGTAAGCAACTACTTTCTCACCTTCAGATATATCAACTTCAGCTGTGCCGATATACCTCGGTGGGACATTCTTAAATTCTTCCTCAAAGGAACTCATTGCTGCTTGAGTCCTGGCGCTGATCAATTCCTTGGGTATTTCAGAATCAACAAGACGTACAGTGTATTTTTCCAGATCATATTGCACATTTTGTTCATTACCCGGAGACGGCCACACCTCTTCGACGGCCATAACCGGCACCAGCATCACACTCATCAGCATTACTGCCAGGAGTGTAGAAAATGCCCGCATTCCAATTTTTCCATTCATGTGTTTTCCTCCAGCTTCTTTCACCGGAGGCAGGAGAGGGATACTTTCAAGTAGAGGAAGAGTACACACTCCCTTTGCCTCCGGGCATGCGGGACGTTCACCCATCCGATTCGCTCTTGACCGGGTGGACCCCCCACGCTTCGGGATATCGGTTTCGGTACTCACGTGTGAGAAATCAACGTCCCCCTATAAACGATTTCTGTCGAACCTCTCTACACGTCGAGGCGTTCCGATCCGTTTTGCTTCCGAAAATATCCCGCAGTCGACTGGTAACTCACACTGCGTCGACCAACAATAAACCCCCGCGGCAAAGGAAAAATCGATATCAGACATCGTGTCCCTGTCACAGCCATCCATTTTGCAGGAAGGCCCGGCACCACGTTCACTCTGCGGAACGGACTCTCTTCGCCATTGCTCGACACTGATTCCCGGGCGGCCAGCCTGCCCCAACCGGAGAACGTGTAGAGAGGATCGACAGAAAACTTAAGTGGAGGTATTTGAGAAGTTTTCCCGTGGTATGATGACATACAACCGCATCTCTGCACTGATGCTTGCACTGGTCCTGATGGTGTCACCGGCTTTCGCCGTGAGTAGCGAACGTGCTGTGAACACCGCCCCGGGAGAGGAGACCCCGGCAGGCGACGCCGGTATTTGCGCCTTTTACCTCATACAGCAGGGAGAGACGAACTATCATAGCATAAATGTGCCTCCCGGGAGCTCAACGCTGTTTGTGAACTTGGACTGGTTTGTCCCCCAGCAGTCGTTGACGCTGAAGATCATCTCGCCAAGCGGGAGCACCTACGCCTACTATCACGACATCGATCTCGACGGTTACAAGAATGCACAGATTCGCACGTCAATTTCCTCACCGACGAGCGGAACGTGGCGGTTCCAGGTCTACGGGGAAGAAGTCCGGGATACGCAGGATTATTCCTTTGAGACTGCGGCGGAATAAACCGCACCCTATTTATATTTCCTGCAGTCTGATCCTCCTCATGCTGAACCGACTCCCTCTCGCAAGGCTCGGGCTGCCCTTCCTCGTCCTCCTGCTGCTCATCACCCCGGGGAACGCTGCTGGAACAGAGTCGAGCGAATGGGAGTTTCCGGAGATGATACTAGACGATCCGGCCCCCGAGTACATCTGGAACATACCGCTGAAGTTGATCCTGCTCGACTTCATCTTCATGAACGCACCCCTGCTCTTCCTCCCGGCCCAGTTCCTTATATCAGTAACCGTATGGCTCATTCTCGGCCAGAGGAGAATCTCCAAAAAGAACGCTCTCGAACACGACACTCGCCGTGCGGCGTACCTCTGCATCCGGGAGAACCCCGGGATCAACCACGCTTCCCTCTCCCGCAGGCTGGGGATTAACGTTGGAACGCTCCGGTACCATCTCGCAACCCTCTGCGAGACAGGGAAAATTCATTCAGAGCATGACCATGGAACGCTCCGATATTACGTTGGCATCAGAACTGCCCGGGAAAGCAAGGGAGGGAGCGCCTACCCCCTCAACGAGACGAGAAAAAGAATGCTCGGTCTCCTCATGCAGAACCCCGGGATGACACGAAAAGAAGTCGCATCTGCGCTTGATGTCACCCGCGCAACGGTGACCTGGCATATGGGGCTGCTCATCCGGGACGGCGCCGCGCAGAGCGAAAGAGACGGAAGGATGGTGCGCTACTACCCCCGGCGTGATGTTGTGCAACATTCCGGGGCGGATAGGGGCGTAGATGCAACTGGGTGAACTACCCCCCATGGCGCCCGGGCTGGAGACGGTGAACAAGCCCCAACTCTGCCGGTTTCGCACGCCCGCCTACCCATAAATCACGGAGTCGGCCGCCGCGATATCCTGCCGCGTGAATGCAATAATACGCTCGGAGGGTTCTCCTGGAGACGGTGGAGACTCCCGGTGGGGAGTGATCGTGATGGTGTACCAGGATGCATCCGGGCCGAACGTCACTTCTTTTACCGGCCGGAATATCCCGCCCGAGACTTCATAGAGCCTCCCCCGGGTCTCATTGTACTGATCTCCGTACGCGTTCGGGCTCACAAGAATGGTCATACCCTGCTCCCGGAAGGGGATGTTCTCAAGAGCGATAGCGTCGACCTCTTCGAGGAGGGCGAGAGGGTGAACCCCCTGCACAGTATGATTGAACTCCTGCGATTTGGCGGAGACGGTTCCGCCAGGTCCCACGTACGCCTCGTACATGTGCTGTTCGCCGTCCCCCACCCCGTAGAAGAAGAGCCACATCACCCGGACCACACCATCTCCGGCGAGATCGACCTCCAGCCGTCGCAGCACCGCCGACCCGTTCTCGACACCGGTCTCCCTAACGGCGATCTCCCAGAGGTCTAGAACAGCCGGGTCGCACTCCGGGGACTCGATATGGGTGATGTTCTCGATGCGGGTAACGTCCGGGTTCTCCGGCAGGACGAAGAAGTGCATGAAGGCATAGATGAGCGTTATTCCCACGATAACAGCGAGGAGCGGTTTCATAATCGAAGTTCCCGGCCGGGTGAGATGCACGGCCTGAACCAGTAATGGAGTTGTCTATCCTTGAAATTTTCGAAATTACGCTGTGTTCCTGAATTTCCTTCGCCGTCGTGTACACGAGGTTCATGCGGATGGACGTCCGGCGACCTCC
>JAAZGM010000102.1 GCA_012511245.1 Methanomicrobiales archaeon
CTGGCGAAGATGCAGGCGACGAGGCTGCATGCAGGGCAAGGATACATGGTACAGATCTTCGCCGATTCCTCCCGGACCCGGGCACATCCGGAGAAAAGACGATAATTACGGATATCCACGATGATCTGGTCCCCGGATACCGTCGTCTCGACGCTGTCGGCCATCTCAAGCACGTCCTCAAAGACCTCCCGGATGGCCAGACCGATATCTTCACTCTCTTCCGGGAAGTGTAGATTGAAATCATTCTGCAATGTCTTCAGCAACGTTACTCCCGAAGGAAGGAGAAGAATCCCGGGACAGGAGTCGTCCAGGAGATACGAATAGGTATCGGTGATCCGTATCGGTGGCATCGGGCATCCGCCGCCTTCCGCAACGGGGATGAAGTGGATCAGGGCTGTTTTGTCGGCGGCATTGTGAGCGGGAACCACGAACCCGTTTCCAGCGATGCCAAGGTCTGCGGAGTGCCGGGCAATGCTGATGGTGGCATCCACGGTAAGGAGACCGGCGATACCTGCATCGATCGAGTCACCGTTCTGCAGGGCGACAAAAAATATTCCGACAAGAAAAAATACCGCACTGCAGAGGATGACACTGGCACTGGCAAGGTCGCTACGCACCGTGAATATCAGCACCAGTGTCATAATCGCTGCCGTGCCGATCAGGATCAGCCCTGCGGTCGCGTAATCATCCAGAGCGATTTTTCTCATGCTCCCTCTCTCCTCCACCGCCATCTCAGCAGGGATTCATACAATCCAGCCACTCCAACAAGAATCATGCATCCCACACCCAGTTGCAGGAGGACCGGCACAGTGCGAAACAGCAGATCGGCATACAGGACAAATACCAGTGCCGAGACGCCGAACGCCACAAACCCGATGTATTCATGAACAGTTCGGGATGAACCGGATAACTGAAGCAGAATGCCCAGAACAAGCAGTTGCACGACCAATGCCTCCCATCTGCCGGCACTGGCGACCGCCACCACGACGAGCTCTCCGAGACAGAGCGTGCTGAACCACAGGTGCCGTCTGTCACCGGGCAGAAAGACGAGAGAGATTACCAGGAGGAAACAGAGCGTTCCGGCATACAGGAGGAGATCGGTGGATGCAAGGGACAGTACCGCTACCCCTCCCACGCCCAGGGCCAGAACGAGCAGGCGGAGGTCGTACTCCATCAGAGCACCTCAACCTCAGCGGAAGGGGGCAGGCGGGGCAGTAGCGTCTCGGTCACTCCGGGTCCCCCGGGTACGTGAATGCGTACCTTCATCTCCCTCTGCTCAGCCTGGCGGCAGACTGCGCGGATATGACTGATATCGCCGTCACAGGTGCTGTAGAGGTCAACAGCCTGACATGCCGCCTCTTCGAATACCTGAAACAAACGGTTGTTCAGGACGACTGGTTCAGGCCCGTCCAGAAACGCCCGATAGATCCGTGACAGCGATCCGGAGAACGCCGTGGGACCCTGTTCACGGCGCAAAGTCGAATGCAGCCGCTCGGCTGCCTGATAGTGCTGAAGAGCCGTCCGGTCGTCCAGAACCCGGTAGAGATGGTGCGTCCGCTCAACCTGCCTGAAGTCTAATGTGGCCTCCTGGATCTCCTCCCGACTCATCACGTGCGGAAGAAAACGGATGATATCCCCACCTGAGAACACCAGGAGCGACAGATTGTGCTTACTCTCCAGTTCGTTCTCGATCCTGCCTCCGACGGCGTTGAAGAAGCCCCTCGCGGTCTCCTCGCTCCCGTGGCTCCGGTCAGGAAGATCGACGACGATGAAAACGGAATCGTCTGTGGTCGTGGACAGTTCGCGGACGATGAGTTTGTTGTGATGTGCCGAAGACTTCCAGTCGATCCGCCTCATATCGTCGTTTTCGACGTACGGCCTGAGCCAGAGCGTGCTCTGGCCGTGCAGCAGTGAGCTGCGGGTGGACTCCCCTTCACTGAGCCCGGGAAGATCCCGGGGCAAAACAGGCAGAGAACTGGGGAAGATGTGAATTGTCGGCATTTGCGCACGACTGAGAGTGTAGCGAGCGGTTGCCGAATAAAAAAAGTCCTCGCCGCGGATGGAAAGTCCGCCGAATGCATGATCACCGATAGCGAGCATCTTCAGGCCGTAGGTCGTCCGTGCCTCAGGGGCCACTCCAGGATCGATGCAGAGGGAGTCTGTTCCCGATTCAAGCACCGATCCTGCCGGAATCAGGTCCCGACAGGTGATGGAGAGCGTCTCTGCGGAAGATAGTGCAATCTGCGTCTGCACTGTAATTGTCGAACCCCGCCGGGCAAAGACATGACTGACCGACCGATCGATGGACAGGCTCTCGATGCATGAACGAAACGCAGAGATGAAGACGGCGTACCGCACCCCGAGGAAGAGGGCGAGAAGGCCTGCGGCCAGGAAAATGCCTGCGTCGTCGAGGATGAACGCCGCTACGGCGAGGAGAACGATCAGAACTGCGATCCAGCAAGTGTGTGATGTCGGGTGCATAGATCAGGGTACTGTTACTGTCTGCAGGATCTCCTGGATAACCAGTTCCTCAGTTTTCCCCCGGATTCTGGCTTCGCTCTGCAGTTCGATACGGTGCCGCAGTACCGCCAGTGCGATCTCCTTGACATCGTCCGGGATCGCATACCGGCGGTTTCCAAGTGCTGCAAGCGCCTTTATCCCCTTCACGAAGGCAACTGAAGCGCGGGTACTGGCACCCATCCTGATGTCGGCATGTTTCCTTGTTGCCATTATGATATCCCGGATGTAGGTGAGTACACGTTCGTCGACGATGATCGACCCGACAAACTGTATCATGAACTGGAGGGTCTCGATATCCGTCTGTGCGTTGAGGTTATCGAAGAAGTTCTGCCATTCCAGTTCACCAGAATTAATCCGCCGGAGGATCTCGAGTTCCCCGTTCCCATCCAGCTGCTTCAGAACGAGGCTGAACATAAATCGGTCTTTCTGGGAAAGAATGAGCGGGAACGTGCTTCCACTCTCGTGGAAACTCTGTGTGGCGATGACGATGAAGGGATCGCTGATGGGGTAGGTGAGACCGTCGATGGTCGCCTGTTTTTCACTCATCGCTTCGAGAAACGCGCCCTGTGTCTTGGGTGTGAGCCGGTTGATCTCGTCGACAAGCAGAAAGTTGGTGTACAGCGGTCCCTTTTTCAGGACAAAGTCTCCCCGGGAGGGTTCAAAGATGCGGACACCGATGATGTCTGCGGGTTGTACGTCAACAGCACCCTGAACGCGCTGAAAATGGCACCCGGAGAATTTTGATATCGCTTTTGCTATCGAAGTCTTTGCGGTGCCGGGTGCTCCCTCGAGTAGAACGTGCCCTCCGCTGAGCAGACCGATATAGATCATCTTGACGACGTCCCAGTTGCCGACGAAATATTCAGCAAGCTGTCCCTGCGTCTGCTCCCAGTGTTCGGCGATCCACTCCAACTTCTCTTCAATCTCTCTCGTGTCCATGGAGGCCTCCATGTGAAACCCGTTGAGCAATCACCAACAATCCAAAGATAACTGTCAAGAGTAGGAGTTTAAAAACATTCGCTTTCTGAATTCTCTCTCGAATATCGATGACGAGGCCCGAGGTGCCGGTTGAGGTATGCGCCTGCTCGATGAAGAGGTGAGGATGGAGTATGAGAAGGTTATCGATGAAGCGTTCATTGTCCCGGGATTTTTCAAGTCCCATCATGCCGTTGATGAAGATGCTGGGGTCCGAGAGAACGAGCATTTCACCTCCAC
>JAAZGM010000103.1 GCA_012511245.1 Methanomicrobiales archaeon
AGGAAACTCCAGGGGCGGCTCGTGGCAGTGGATGAGCACCTGAACCTGCATATGGATGAAACCACTGAGTATACCGGGGAACAGCGGGGCCGTGCCCTCGGGACCGTCGTCATCCGCGGCAACAACATCCTGACCATTGCACCCCTGCTCTGATATCCATGTCCGACCAGGAGGAAGAAGCATTCAAGGTTATCCAGTCCCATCGTCAGGGCGTTCTCCAGAGTGAGCTCTGGAAAGTCCTCAACATCGATAGCAGGAAGTGTTCAAGGATCGTGAAGCGGCTGCTTGATGCCGGGTTGATCGAGCGCATCGAGTTCCGCAGCGACGGCATCAAGACCTACCTTCTGCGCGCGAAGAAACGCGCGATCGATCCCTGCATTATTCTCGCGGGGGGAGAGGTTCTCCCATGCATCGGTTGCGACCGGGAGTGCACCCCGGAAGAGTGTGCACTCCTCCTCGACTGGATGTACCAGCTTGCTCTTGAAGAGTATCAGGAGTAAAACCACCATTTTTTTGTGAAAGCCCGGGTTCTCTCCCGCTCCCTGCCCTGTGAAGAAGACCGGATCAGGCCTGTTCCCGGGTAACTCTCCATGTCGCCGTCATGCCCTGGCGACGATCACGGTGATGTTATCGGTGCTTGCTGCATCCATTGCGGCCTCGATAAGCCTCCGGCACGCCATGGCAGGTTCATCGGCGAGCACGATCTCACGGATGGTGCTCTCGGAAGCATAGTCATGAAGCCCGTCCGAGCTGATCAGGAGAACCCCGCCGGCGAGTTCCACCAGATCGAGAACGATCTGCACACCGGCCGAGAGACCGAGCGCCCGGGTCAGGATGTTCTTCTGCGGATGAAGCATCGCCTCTGCTGCGGATATAACGTCCGAATCAACCAGGTCCTGGACGTAGGTCTGGTCGCGCGTGTGCCAGACGGCGTCCGGCGTGACGATATACGTCCTGCTGTCGCCCACCGTGCCGATCCAGCACCTGCCGGATGGGCTGACGATAGCCGCCGAGAGGGTTGTTGCCGCGTTCACGGCGTTCTCCCGGTTGTATGCGCATATTGCGGCGTTTGCATCCTCAAATGCACGACGGATAACACCGGAAGGTTCTTCCTTCGCAAGATATTCAACCGTGGTCTCCTCGAAGATCCTGACCGCCATCCTGCTCGCGACCTCCCCCCGGGCGTGCCCTCCAAGACCATCCGCAACGGCAAAGATGTTGTATCCTGATGCTCGGCCGGCACAATACGCATCCTCATTCTGCGCACGCAGTCCTGCGTCGCTCAATGCCGCATAGCGGAGCCCGGGTTTTTTGTTCACATGTCGTACTCTCTATATCGGATGAATAGTCTTTTGGTGCCCTCCTCCTCATCGGAGGTTGTGATCGCCCCCGTACCATACCCGTGCAGTTCAGCACCGCGAGGTGGGGAGAGGTCGGGGAATATATCCAAAAATCCCTAAGAAAACCCGCGAGAGAGACTGTTCTCCCGTGCGCACCGGACAGCATACGCATACTCCCGCGTGATGATCGGGCGCTGGAGCGCCGCAAGCACCGGGCTCCTCCCCCCCTCGGCCACCCTCCAGGCCGGGCGGTACTGGGCCATGACGTTCACGTAGGAGTCGCGAGATATCTCTTCCGCGATGAATTTCATGACGGTATCGCTGCCGGCAAGGTTCTCCGGGAGCACCAGGTG
>JAAZGM010000104.1 GCA_012511245.1 Methanomicrobiales archaeon
CCTTGACGGTCTCCCGGAGCGTGCTTGCACCGCCGGAGACCGGGTAGGAGCGCAGCCTCTTCTGGACGGTCACGGCACGCGGTTCCGACCGTTCATTGAGGAGGGTGTAGACCCCGAGCTCCCCACCAAAGGGTATGAACTCCTGAACCACCACCCGGCCAAACTCCGGCACAAGTGTATCGTAAGACCGGAGGAGTTCTTCAGGGCTGTTGCAGATCCGGACGCCCCGCCTTCCCGAGCTCACCCGGGGCTTGATGATGGCCGGATAGCCGACTTTTCCAACAATCTCCTCCATCTCCTCGGCACTCTCAGGAAAGAAGGTTTCTGGGCAGGGGATGGCGTTCTCAAGAGCGATGCGGAGGGTCGCCCCCTTGTCGTAGCCCTTCATGAAGACGTCGCGGGGCGGCAGGGCGATCCGGGTATACCGGGAGATCTCCTCCTCGTGATCGATGATCGGTTTTAAACAGGCATCGGCGACCGGGAAGATGGCGTCGTACTCGTTTGTTCTCAGGTGCGCGATAAGATCCCGTACAAACTTCTCCTCCGCCCGTACCGGCGATGGATATACCAGACGATGACTGCAGTACCGTGAAAAGGCGCCTGTCGCGCACCATGTCTCCTCACCTGCGGTCACATCCAGTCCCTGTTTTCCGAGCGATCGGATGACTGCAAGAGAGCTGCGCATCTGCGCATCAGTTACGAAGACGGTTCCCTGACTCAATTCTTCCCCCCCAGGATGAATCTTGATGCGCGATAGGGTGCTTCTCTAATATTTATACCTGTCCCATCTCTCCCGGGTATCTATCCGGTACCGGAATCTTGGAGGGAATCAAATGGCGAGCAGGATGATCTCACCGGTTCTTCCCGGATTCAGGCAGTAGGGAATAAATATGCCTGGATTTATCTCACGGTAAATTATGTTGGGGTGTAGAGGGCACTTTTAACGTGCCGGTCGAGTGGTGCACGATGCGAAAGATTTATGTTTAAAAGAACTGGAGGGGTGCTTGCCCCATCTCTCATCCCGGTAGATGTTTGCGTGGATCATGGTGTCCGGGAGGCCTGAGGATTGATTTATAGGGGCTATTTGGTATCTTCATCCCGTTACCGGAGCGCTGGAAGCATGAACATCATGGTGGTGACCCCGTACTTTTATCCGCATATGGGCGGTGTGCAGAAGTACATTTACGAGATCAGCACAAGGCTGCAGCAGCAGTTTGGGCATGATGTGACCATCGTCTGCTCCAACTGGAGCCAGGAGGAGAATACCGTGCAAACCGATTGTATCGACGGTCTTACGGTGATCCGGGTTCCCTATCAGTTCAAGGTATCGAGCACCCCTGTCAGCCTCGCATGGAAGAGGATGTTACGGAACTTCATCGGCCTGGTGCGCCCGGATGTCATCAACGGGCATATGCCGGTTCCATTCATCGCTGATGCAGCCGCCCGGGCAGCGGTCGGGATGCAGGTGCCGTATGTCCTGACCTACCACAACGATCTGACCGGTTCGGATCCCCTGACGTGGGCGTTCGGGCGGTGTTACTACCCTCTTCTTGGTTCGCGGACGCTCGGCCTCGCGGATATGATCGTCGCCACGTCGGAGTACTACGCCAGTCGGTCGCCGCACCTCTCAAAGCACCACCGAAAACTGCGCTACGCTGCTCCCGGTGTCGATCTCAAGCGGTTCGGGGGAGACCGCTCAGACTTTCTGCGCCGGAAACATTGCCTGAATGGCGAGAAGATCCTCCTCTATGTCGGCCACCTGGATAGAGAAAGCAGGCATAAGGGCGTCTGCTACCTGATCCGGGCGCTGAAGACCATCCGGGCATCCGTGGATGCCAGACTCATCCTTGCCGGGCGGGGGAACTACATCGATCACTACCGGGATCTTGCAGCCAGAGAAGGTGTCCTCGATGACGTCATTTTTGCCGGTTTCGTCCCTGAGGATGAGATGCCCCTGTACTTCAACAGTGCTGATCTTCTCATTCTGCCGAGCTGCGACCGTGCGGAAGGGTTTGGCATGGTGCTGATCGAGGCACAGGCGTGCGGCACACCGGTTATCGGGACAAATATTGGTGGAATACCGTATGCTGTGAAGGACGGGATGACCGGCCTGATCGTCCCACCCGGGGATGCCGGGGAACTCGCCGCTGCCGTCACGGCGGTGCTCAGTGATCGGGACCTTTACCGGCGGATGTCCAGAATGGGGCCAGAGAGGGTGCGAGAACTCTTTACGTGGGAGAAGAGTGCTGCGGCCTACGACCGGATATTCCGTGAGGCCGTCCGGGGGGAGGGGGATCAGAGGGTGAAGCTGGAAAAAGGGGAAATGATGAGGTAGAGGTTCAGTTCTTCTTAGCCTTGTCCTGAACCTTCTCCGCCTTCTTCTCCTGCTTCTTATCCTGAGGCTTCTTGTCCTTTGCCATGGATGACACACCTCCCTCCCGAGGTGGGATAGATCTGATGTTATCTGGATGGGATATAAATATTATGGACTGTCTGCCGTGGAACCCAAGATCGGAGTAAAATAAGAGGGCGTATACCGAATTCGGGGGTGCCGCTGGAGGGAGGGCGGCACCAGAGCGCCCTATGCCCTGCGCCCGATACCGGAGATGATATAGAGCACGACGAGAGTGAGCGCTCCCATCACCTGAACGCCCATCACAAGGGGCATGGCCGGGATCGCGCCGACGATCGCGAGGCTTCCGGAGATCGGGCCGATATCGGCCGGTGTCCCGACAGGTGCCGACCCCGGTTCGGCGAGCCAGTCGCAGAAGAGCACTGTGCCGGCCGCAAGCATGACGACTGCCATGAGTATGAAGATGAACAGCCCGAGTATCTCGGTCTTTCGGAGCGTTCTCCCTGCAACCCGCATCGACACCGTTATTGCACCCCTGTTTTCATGCATCACCTTCACCTCGCATCCCCCACCCGATGGTCACGATTCCGGGCTGGAGCATACCCTCGATTGCCCTGATGGGGGATCCCGATACATCCGGTACTCTCCCATCTTTCGGCGTAGAATTGGTGAAGCGCCAACACCCGGCCGGCGCGTATAATTCTACATGATTGAACATTACAATACTGTGTGGTGGTGGTTATATTAATAGGTTGTGTTACCCCTTTCAAAGCGCCAAAAGAGCCTGTTTCCCGCAAATAAGGGTAAACGCCCGGGTTTCAGCAGCCGGTGCGGGGGGGAGGCGTCCTTCCCGCCGGGAAAAAATGCCGCTACGATGGATATTGCAGGAAAAATGAAGAATACACCAAGACTTTTATCCGTTTCTCCCCAACGGGTATGCGAATGCCCCGTATCTACCTTGGAAAGATCCAGCTTCGCTGG
Organism: Methanomicrobiales archaeon; assembly: GCA_012511245.1. Lineage (GTDB taxonomy): Archaea > Halobacteriota > Methanomicrobia > Methanomicrobiales > Methanoculleaceae > Methanoculleus. The sequence goes on from JAAZGM010000104.1 coordinate 3,335, forward strand.
TGCGATGCATGCCATGTCCCCGTGCTCTCCGGGGTATGTGCCTGTGGCACCTCCACCCGCCCGGTAGCCGTCACCCCTCCGGGAGACGCCCGGCCCG
>JAAZGM010000105.1 GCA_012511245.1 Methanomicrobiales archaeon
CCCACCCGGTAGTCATGGTTCCCGAGCACGGCGTAGGCCGGTGCGTCGAGCGTGGCCCATACCTCCTGGAGGGAGAAGTCTTCCTCCTCGCCGGTGACAAAGTCGCCGCCGATCAGGACGAGCGGGGGGTTTAAGCGGTTGATCTCGTGGATCACCTCCCGAACGTGGTCGATGTTGGACGGCCTGACGTGGGGATCGGTGATGTAGATGATGCCTTCGGGTGCACCGTCGATCGAGAGGACGGTCACCTCGAATGCCCGCGCTTCCCAGACCATGTAACCCATCATGGAGGGGAGCACGATGAGCAGGAATATCGCCATATGTCGTGCATCAGGTGGTTTGAGGTTCACTGCTTTTATTCTCCTTCAGGGATATAAATACGATCCGGCGGATAGGATCAGCGGTTGTGAGCAGGATCGATCGGTTCGTCCATGATCTCGGTGGATCTTGGGTCATGGGGAGGCTCGATGAAGGGTCGGATGAATCGATCCCCCCCGCCCCGTGCGAGGACGATTGCGGCGAAAGCGGCGGCGATCGTCCCCCCGACGAGATCGGCGATGAGGTCTGACATGGTATCGGTGTTGCCGAACTGGAGGTTCGTGCCGAAGACCTGATCGACCGTGAACTCGTAGATCTCCCATATAACCCCTGCGGCGAGCGTCGCCGTCAGGATGAAGACGATGATCGCACCCCCTGTCAGCCGGATATCCCCCCGGTGTTCGGCAAAGAGTGCGATAAAGAGGGCGACAAGCCCGACGGTGGCCGAGGCGATGAGGTGGGCAAGTTTGTCGTAGCAGGGCGCAAGGGTGACGTAATATCCCCCAACATGCCCCATGACATGGAGGTAGAAGGAGACGGCGATGAGGAGGTTGATCTCCCAGGGGAGATAGAGGTGCAGGTTTCGTGCCATCAGGGCCGGTGTCGTCGTCAGGAGAAACGCGACACCTGCCGCGAACCCGAGGAAGTACTCCCCCGCAAGGACGCTTGAGGCCGCAGCGAGGAGTATGAGCGCCTGAACGGTGTAGGCGAGGTAGGCTCCGCGCGGGCGGTTCGGGCGTGCCATGGGGATGGATGCTCCCGGCAATATACATACCCGCCCCGGTCTCAGGTGCACCCGGCCGGGGCAGGGTAATCGCCCGCTACGCCTGCGGGAGAATATTTGATAACCTAGCAGTTGTATAAATTTGTCACACAAGAGATCGGATACTCTGGATGATGGGGTTGATGAACTGACAGATCCTGTGAAACGCAAATCCGGGTCAGGTGGAGGAGAGCCGGGTGAGGAGATCATCCGCGTGCGCCTGCCGAACAAGAGGAACCGGGAGATGTTCGGGAGTGCCGAACTGATGCTCGGGGCGAACCATATCAGGATCCGCTGTTTTGATGGGGTGACGCGCACCGGGCGGATCAAGGGTAAGATCAAGAAAAAAGTCTGGATCCGGGAAGGGGATCTCCTGGTCATCGTCCCCTGGAGTTTCCAGGACGAGAAGTGCGATATCGTCTACCGCTACACAAAACCCCAGGTGGAATGGCTCCGGAAGAACCGGTATCTCTGA
>JAAZGM010000106.1 GCA_012511245.1 Methanomicrobiales archaeon
ACCCTGCCGGAATCCATCCGGAACCATTACGCCGAGGTTGACCGGCTGCTCTGCTCGATCCGGGTGGTTGATCCGGCGGTGGGCTCAGGGGCGTTCCCGGTGGGGATGATGAACGAGATCGTGAAGGCTCGTTCGATCCTGACGCCGTTCTTTGCGGGCGGGGACCGGTCGGTGTATGAGCTGAAGCGGCAGGCGATCGAACAGTCCCTCTACGGTGTGGATCTCGATTCTTCGGCGGTGGATATCACGAAACTCCGGTTCTGGCTCTCGCTGATCGTGGACGAGGAGAACGTCAGGACGATCCGGCCGCTCCCGAACCTGGATCACCGGATCATGTGCGGGAACAGCCTGGTGGATGAGTTCGAGGGGGTCAGTCTCTTCGATGAAGAACTGCTCGGCGATCCGGAGGCCCTGACGGCGCCTATCGATGCGAGGATCGAGGAACTCGGGGAGGAACTGCACGGGGTCCTCACGGGTGCGGAGGAGGGGGACTCAGGCCGGATACGGCGCGAGATTGCACGGCTGGAGAGGAAGAGGAAAGAGGTGCTCGCGGGGCCGAGGGCATCTGCACGGCAGGTGACGTTCGATCAGGCGGCATCGCTCCGGGTCAGGGAGTCGCGGCGCAAACTCCGCGAGCTGAAGAAGTATCAGCGGCTCTTCTTCAACGAGCAGAACCGTGCGAGGAAGAACGAGTGCCGGGCTATCATCGAACGGCTGGAGTGGGATCTGATCGAGGAGACCCTGAAGGAGGCGGGCAATACGGATGCCTGCCGGAAGCTTGCCGCGTACCGGAAGAACCGGGCAAAGCCGTTCTTCCTCTGGAAACTCTACTTCTCGGAGGTCTTCCTGCGCGAGAACCCGGGATTCGATGTGGTGATCGCAAACCCGCCGTATGTCCGCCAGGAGAGCATCACGGAGCAGAAGGGCTACTTCAAGGAGCATTACCGCGTCTACCAGGGGACCGCCGACCTGTACGTGTATTTTGTCGAGCGGGGGGTGAGCCTGCTTGCGAATGGGGGGATCTTTACCTACATCCTGCCGAACAAGTGGATGCGGGCAAACTACGGGAGGCCACTCAGGGCGTGGCTGAAGGAGCAGCGTATCGAGGAGATCGTGGACTTCGGGGATCTTCCGGTCTTTGAGAGCGCGACGACCTATCCCTGCATCCTCCGGATCGGGGCGGGGGCTCCCCGGGAGCGGTTCGATGCGGTGCAGGTGGCAACGCTGGATTACCCGGACCTGACGGACTACGTGCGGGCTCATGCGTATCAGGTGAACCAGGCCGCCCTGGACGATGAGGGGTGGCCCCTGGTCGATGAGAGGACACAGGCGCTTCTTCTAAAGATCCGGGCCGCCGGGGTTCCGCTCGGGGAGTACGTGGACGGGAAGATCTACTACGGTATCAAGACCGGGCTGAACGAGGCCTTTGTGATCGATGAGGCGGTGCGGGAGCGGTTGATCGCGGCGGACCCGAAGAGTGCGGAGGTTATTAAGCCGTTTCTGGCGGGGAGAGAGATCAAGAGGTATCAGCCAGTCACAGCAAATAACTATTTACTGTTCCTTCCCTGGCATTTTCCACTACATGAAGATCCTTCAATAAATGGAGCATCGGTCAAGGCGGAAATGAAATTCAAAGAGATGTACCCTTCGATATTCAATTATCT
>JAAZGM010000107.1 GCA_012511245.1 Methanomicrobiales archaeon
AACGAGGACGTCGGTCTCGTCGGCGGGAAGAACGCATCGCTCGGCGAGATGTACAGCGAGTTGACCAAAAAAGGCGTGAAGATCCCCGACGGGTTTGCCGTGACGGCGGGAGGATACCGGCACGTTCTCGAGTCCGCAGGGGTTCTCGACGACCTCAAAGAGACCCTTCAGGGGCTTGACCGGGGGAACGTCACCGATCTCGCGAAGCGAGGGAGAAAGGCCCGCGACCTCATCCTCTCGGCCGGGGTCCCCGATGACCTCTGGGGCGAGATCAGGGCGGCCTACGATATGCTCTGCGACGAATACGGGCCCGATGCCGACGTCGCCGTCCGATCGAGCGCCACCGCCGAGGATCTCCCGACAGCCTCGTTTGCAGGCCAGCAGGAGACCTACTTAAACATCCGCGGCTACCAGGCGCTCCGGGAAGCCTACACCCGGTGCCTCGCCTCCCTCTTCACCGACCGGGCGATCGCCTACCGGGAGGACAACGGTTTCGACCACTTCAAGGTCGCCCTCTCGGTCGGGGTCATGAAGATGGTCCGCTCCGATCTCGCATCGAGCGGCGTCATATTCACGCTCGACACCGACACCGGTTTCCGGGATGTCGTCCTCATCACCGGCTCCTACGGCCTCGGCGAGATGATCGTCCAGGGCGCCGTCAACCCCGACGAGTTCTACGTCTTCAAACCGACGTTCCGGAAGGGTTACCGGGCAATCATTCGGAAGAATGTGGGAGAAAAGCGGGTGAAACTCGTTTACGGCCAGGGTGGCGCGAAGGAGGTCACCCGGAGGATCGATGTCCCGGACGCCGACCGGAAGCGGTTCTGCATCGCCGACGATGACATCCTGACGCTTGCCGGGTATGCGCTCACGATCGAGGATCACTACTCGACGAAGGCCGGAAGACCGGTGCCGATGGATATTGAGTGGGCGAAAGACGGCGAGACCGGGGATCTCTTCATCGTCCAGGCCCGTCCCGAGACGGTGCAGTCGCAGAAGGCGGGAGATGTTCTCGAGACCTACATCCTCGACGAGCGTGGGCCGGTGCTTGCCACCGGAAAAAGCATCGGCGATGCGATTGCCGCCGGGAGAGCCCGGGTCATCACCGATGTCGGCCGTCTCTCCGAGTTCAAGCCCGGAGAGGTCCTGATCTCCGACACCACCACGCCGGACTGGGAGCCGGTGATGCGGGTTGCCGCCGCCATCGTGACGAACCGCGGCGGGCGGACTTCCCACGCCGCAATCGTCAGCCGGGAACACGGTATCCCTGCGGTCGTCGGCACGGGCGACGCGACCGAGAAAGTTCCCACAGGCCGGGAGGTGACGGTCAGCTGCGCCGAGGGAGAAGAGGGTTTCGTCTACGACAAAATCCTCCCGTTCCATGTCGAGAAGACCCGTCTTGCGGATCTCCGGCGGCCGAAGACCGAGGTGATGATGAACCTCGGGAACCCCGACGCGGCCTTCGGGCTCGCGATGGTCCCGAACGACGGCATAGGGCTTGCCCGGACGGAGTTCATCATCAGTAGTTACATACGGGTCCACCCGATGGCGCTCATCCACCCCGAGCGGGTCGAAGATGAGTCCGTCCGGGAAGCGATCGCTGATCTCACCTACGGCTACCCGGACGGCGAGGAGTACTTCGTCGAGAGGCTCGCGGAGGGTGTCGGGACCATCGCCGCGGCGTTCTACCCGAACCCGGTCGTCGTCCGTACGAGCGACTTCAAGACGAACGAATACGCAAGCCTCCTCGGCGGGACGTACTTCGAGCCGGAGGAGGCAAACCCGATGCTCGGATTCCGCGGCGCTTCCCGCTACTACGACGAGCGCTACCGGGAGGGGTTTTCCCTCGAGTGCCGGGCGCTGAAGCGAGTCAGGGAGGAGATGGGTCTTTCAAACCTGATCGTCATGATCCCCTTCTGCCGCCGGGTGGAAGAGGCGAAGCAGGTCATCGAGGAACTCGGAAAGAACGGTCTTCGCCGGGGCGAAAACGATCTCCAGATCTATCAGATGTGCGAGATCCCGAACAACGTCGTGCAGATCGATGCGTTCAGCGACTACTTCGACGGGTTCTCGATAGGCTCAAACGACCTGACCCAGCTGACGCTCGGTATCGACCGCGACTCTGCAGTCATCGGCGGGGCGTTCGATGAGCGCGATCCGGGCGTCAAGCGGATGGTTGCAATGGCCGTAGAGGGATGCCGGCGGAACAACCGACACAGCGGGCTTTGCGGCGAGGCGCCGAGTACCTACCCGGAGTTCGCCGATTTCCTTGTGGAGCAGGGGATCGACTCGATATCGGTCGAACCCGACGCTATCCTGAAGATCACCCTCCGCGTGGCCGAGGCCGAGGAGCGTCTTGCAAAGAAGAAGGTGGCACCGGTGCCCCGGTGAGGGGCTTATCCCTCACCGGATAAACGGTATTCCGCCGCGGTCGATGAGACGGTAGAGGTAGACCTTTATCGGGTCCGTGATCACGAACGCCCAGATGAGGGCGTAGACCCAGACGAAGATCGCAAGCGGCCAGCCGATAGGGGTTATGGCGAATCCGTAGACGGCGATCAGGGTTGCAGCCGCTTTTGTGGCGAT
>JAAZGM010000108.1 GCA_012511245.1 Methanomicrobiales archaeon
CCATTGGTTACGGAGACGACCGCTATCGAGACCGAGACCCCTGCTGCCACAGAAACCACAACTGTAGCAGGTGAACAGACGACAACCGCGGCCGGCGGCGAGACTACATCCGTCGATCTTGCGGCTGAGAACCTGGCTTTCGACACGGACACCATCACGGTGCCCGCGGGTGCGGACGTGACGGTGAACTTCGACAACGAGGATAACGGCATCCCGCACAACTTTGCGGTCTACACCGACTCCTCCGCGAGCCAGAGCATCTTTGTGGGCGACACCATCACCGGCCCGGAGACGACCACCTACACCTTCACCGCACCGTCCGAGCCCGGCACCTACTTCTTCCGTTGCGATATCCACCCCCAGCAGATGACCGGGGATTTCATCGTGCAGTAGAGGGGTATCGCGCCTGACGGTGCTCAACGGGAAAGAGAGAGGGAGATGCTCCCTCCCCCTTGCCCGACCGATCCGGGGGCAATCTTTATCATACTTGATACCACCTCCCGCCCCACATGGCAAACGATACCCCACCCATAGCATCTCTCCTGCCCCGTGCACCCATCGCGGGTGCAGGCGCACAGCAGGCGGACAATGCCTATGACGGTAACGAGATCTCAAAGCCGACCGATAGGGGGTGTTCAGCATGGCCGGCAACATTGTGAGTCTCACATCACCCGACCTCTCAAACGCCCGATCCCCGCTTGCCGCAACGTACAGGAACAACAAGTCCACGACGAACTTCTCACCGGTCCCGGGTTTTACCGCCGAGATCGGGCTTGAACTCGTCAGCGAGAACCATACCGCACCCATGATGGTTACGTCGCCGCAGGATGGAACCGGGCGGCGTTTCGTCGTCGACCAGATCGGTCTTGTGACGATCGTCGACCGGGGCGGGGCGATGCTCCCTGAACCGTTCCTGGATCTCCGAAACAACATCGTGAAACTCAGTCCGAGGTATGACGAGCGCGGCCTGCTCTCTATTGCATTCCACCCGGATTACCGGAACAATGGCAGGTTCTACGCCTTTTACAGCGCGCCCTTGAGGGCGGAGGCTCCTAAAGGCTGGAGCTGCACGAACCACATATCCGGGTTCACGGTCGACCCTGAGAACCCGAACATGGCGGACATGGCCTCAGAGAAGATCCTGATGTACATCGACAAGCCCTATGAGAACCACAACGGCGGCGTGCTCGCTTTCAGCCCCGCCGACGGCTACCTCTACATATCCCTCGGCGACGGCGGGAAGGCAAACGATGTTGGAAACGGGCATACCCCCGGTATCGGGAACTCCCAGGATCTCACGAAGATCTACGGCAAGATCCTCCGGATCGATGTGGACGGCACCGCCGCCGGGAGCGTGCCGGCCCAGAAAGGCCCGACCGGCGATGTGAATGTCGACCATCCGGAGAACCCGCCCGAGCCGACGTGGACGACGTTTGCCGGGAGCCTCTATGGCATACCGCCCGACAACCCGTTTGCAAAGACCCGGCCGGAGATCCTCGATTCCTACGCGTATACTTCCGTCCCACCCGAGATCTATGCCTACGGGCTCCGGAACCCCGCCTACATGGCCTTCGACTCCGGCGGCAACAACGCACTCTTCGTCGGCGAAGCCGGCCAGAATCTCTTTGAGTCGGTGGAGATCATCCACAATGGCGGGAACTACGGTTGGAACATCCACGAGGGAACGCACTGTTTTGACCCGGAGAAACCCCTGCAGCCGCCGGAGAACTGCAGAACGACCGGATACCGGGGCGAACCCCTGATCGGGCCTATATTTGAGGGCGGCCATGACCTCGGCCTCGTGATCGTCGGCGGCTACATCTACCGCGGAAATACCGTTCCCGCACTCCAGGGGAGATGCATCTTCGGCTACTGGGGCGACAGCCGGATAGAGGGAAACGGTATCCTCCTCGTCGCCACACCCCCGGAGGGGTGGGCAGAGAAGGAACGGGGCGAGACCGCCGGGGGGAACTCCATGTGGAGAGCCCAGAAACTGAAGGTCGCGGGCCGAACGGACGAATCCCCGGGCATGTTCGTGCGTGGGTTCGGAGAGGACACAGACCGGGAGATGTATGTGGTAACAAACGATACGGGAGGACCTGATACCTCCACCCGCACCGGCAAGGTCTGGAAGATCGTGCCGCCCGCCGCCGATACATAGAACTCACCGGATCGGTCATACCACCGGGAAGAAGGGGCCGGGGCACGGCCCCACGGCACACCGCAACCCTCCCGGGTTCGCGATCGAGACCGCGACCTGCCGCCCCACCAGAAAAGTGAATCCAGGGGTGTGGTAGCGCCTGGAAAAATCCCCGTAATGCCTCGCATACCGGAATCCGGAACATATATATGATATAACCCCTACCCCACGCCCCGTATGAGACCTCATACACAGCGTATGGTCTTCCTCGTACTGGCGATCTGCCTGTGCCTCATCGGAGGGGCGGCAGCCCAGCAGGAAGAAACGAACACCACCGCGTCGCCGGAAGCGACGACGCCTGCCGATGAGGGGAACGGCCTCGACCTCACCAATGAGGGTGCTGCGCAGGCAACAGAGTTCACAGACAACGAATCGGTAACGACGTTCGGGGAGGTCACTGGATTCACCCCGGACGTGAGCCTTGAGCTCATAGCTGAGAACTTCACCACCGCGCCGATGATGGTTGTAACGGCACCGGATGACGATTCCGGTCGGCTCTACGTCGTCGATCAGATCGGGGTCGTGAAGATCGTGGACTCAAACGGGGAGGTCGCCGAGGAACCGTTCCTGGATCTCCGGGATAACCTCGCAGATATCTCCGCAACCTACGATGAGCGCGGCCTGCTCTCCATAGCCTTCCACCCGGATTTCCAGCAGAACGGTAAGGTTTACGCCTTCTACAGCGCACCGCTGCGAGAGGGAGCGCCGGAAGGATGGAGCTGCACAAACCACATATCCGAGTTCCAGGTCGACTCCAGCAACCCCGATATGGTGGACGTCTCCTCTGAGAAGGTCCTGATGTACATCGACAAGTCGTACGAGAACCACAACGGCGGCATACTTGCCTTCAGCCCCGTCGACGGATACCTCTACATATCGGTCGGCGACATCGGGAAGGGGAACGATCTCGGTGACGGACATAATCCGCTGATCGGCAACGCCCAGGATCTCACGAAGATCTACGGCAAGATCCTCCGGATCGACGTCGACGGTGGGAGCGAGAACGGGAACCAGACCGAAGAATCGGTGGTCGATGAGACCGAGGTGACCGAGGACTTCCGGGGCGACTCCCAGCCGGTGAACCCCACCTGGACGACCAATGCAGGCCGGTTCTACAGCATACCGTCAGACAACCCGTTTGCCGAGACCCAGCCCGAGATCCTCGATACCTATGCCTATGACTCCGTTCCACCAGAGATCTATGCCTATGGGTTCAGGAACCCTGCCTACATGTCGTTTGATGCAGAAGGCAGCAACGCGCTCATCATCGCGATGGCAGGCCAGGATCTCTTCGAGTCCGTTCTTGATGTTGTGAATGGCGGAAATTACGGCTGGAACATCCGTGAAGGCACCCACTGCTTCAACCCGGACAACTCCCTGCAGCCTCCGGAAGAGTGCAACACGACCGGCTACCAGGGCGAACCCCTGATCGGCCCCGTCGTTGAGTATGGGCATGACGTCGGCAACGTGATCGTCGGCGGAGAGGTCTACCGCGGCACGGCTCTCACGGACTTCACCGGAAAGTACGTCTTCGGCTCCTGGAGTTCGCCTGGCAACTACGTGACGCCGAACGGCATACTCTTCGTGGCCACGCCGCCGAGCGACTGGGAGAGCAGGATCCCCGCCTCGGCAGAGGAGCTCACACCGGAGGATAACGCCATGTGGACGCTTCAGGAACTGAAGGTTCTCGGCTCTCCGGGCCAGGAAGACGGGCGCCTGGACAAGTTCGTCCGCTCGATCAGCCGGGACAGCGATAACGAGCTCTACCTGCTGACCAACACCGTCGGCGGCCCGGACAATTCCACCGAGACGGGCAGCCTCTGGAAGTTCGTGCCGTCACAGGGCGAGGCGGCCGGAAGCGAAACGGCGACCACCACCGAGAACGCAACAGAGGAGTAGACCGGCACCGGTGCTGCAGGTGGAGAGCTGGAAGCGGGGGTCATTCTCCCCTCCTCTCCTTCAGCCAGGGGGCTGACCGTGCCCGGATCAGCCAGATATGAGGTCTCCTCCAGCCGCCCGCAAGCGAACGGACCATCCTGGAACTTCTCCAGACAACAGAGGCGGGCCAGATCCTCGATGGCGATGAACCGTATACCGTCTTTGTCCTGGCCGACAGGGCATTCCCCCCGGCGATCACCATGCACCGCCCCTCCCTGGACAGGAGAGGGAGCCACAGGGAGGAGGGGCAACCCCCCTCCCCTGAAGGACGGTATCCCCGTGCCCGGGTCAGATGAAACGGGGACAGGTGCCGGCCCGCATCGATGTGACAATACGTATTCTGGCATTTTACGTTCACAATACTGCCCTCATCGATTTAGAGGAGGCACAGGGATGGTTACACATGGAATGCTGATGACGGAGGAAGGATCGGGGAGGAAAATCCGTCTTGTATCCGCGGTCATCATAACGATCACCGCCTGCCAGATATTCCTCTTGATCATCATCGCCCCGCCCCGGAGCGGAACAATCCCCCTGGCAACCATGGCCCTGCGGATGGGCATACTTCGGGGATATCCACGCACCCGACCCCGGGTGCATCAACAACCGTGCGTACTGGGAGTCGCTCCTGGACGGCCAAAAAAAAGAGGGCTAGTTCTTCCTCCGCCAGAAGAGGAACGCAAGCGGTGCGAGGAAAGGCGCATAGACGAGCGGCGTTGTGGGCGTCGTCGTCACCGGGACCGTCGTCACCGCCGTTGTCGGCTCTTCGGTCGCGCTGGTCGTGACGTTCGTCACCGCCGTGATCGTCTCGACCGGGGTGACTACACTTTCCGGCGCTGCGGCGATGACAAAGGTGGAGAACCCGGGGGTGGTCGCCCGGAAGCGGTATACCCCGTTCTCTTCACCGATGACCTCGGTCGTGAGGATCTGCCACCCCCCGTCGACGTAACGCATGAGCCTGACATCCTCCGGGAGGATCCCGTGTTCATCAAGCCACTCCGCCGGGATGGTGAAGGTCACCACTGCACCGGCAATCTGGTCGGGGGTCACCCACGAGGTTTCGATCTCGATGTACTCGTAGGCATCGCCGGGAGATTGTGCCTGGTTGGGGCATCTGGTCTCTTTCACGGTCAGCAACAGCCTCGGGATGTTGCTCAATGCCGTGACGGCGATGCTGTCGATCGATGTGGTGGCGCCTGAGAACGTATGCGTCTCACCACCGTTCAGGCCTTCACAGATACCGGCGGAGAAGGAGGGGCCGGAAGTATCGGCACCGCCGCTCCAGCTGCCTCCCTGCGGGCTGGACGTGGGATCGGGCGTGGGCGCCGCTATGACGGTCACTGAGGCCGCTCTCTCAATGCCGCCGGCACACGCCGTCACACCGGTGGATCCTTGTGCAAGCGCCGCGAAAGTACCCGACCGGTCGATGGTGCCGACATGGTCATCGGAGCACGACCAGGCCACCCTGACCCAGTCCATCACACAATCGCACTGGTCGAATACCGTGGCGATGAATTTCCTGGTCTCTCCGGGGTCAAGCGTGGCCGTATCCGGATCGATCTCGATGCAGGACGGGACCGGGATCGAGGGCTCGACGGTCACGCAGGCGGAGTCATAAACCCCGTCAACCGATGCGATGAGTCGCACTTCGCCGTCATTGAGGGCGGTGAAGAGCCCGTGCTCATCGATAGTCCCGACATCTTCGTCGCAGCTCTCCCACTCCACATCGATATCCATGGGGTGGCCATGCCGGTCATACACCGTTGCGGTGAGGAGGATGGTCTCTCCGGCAGGGATGAAGAAGTCGGACGGGCTGACCTCGATCCGTGCAGGCCCTGACGGCAGTATCGACAGGACAGTCACCGTCGCGGTCACGGTATCGTCGGTCTCACCAACCTTTGCGATGATGGTTGCGCTGCCTTCGCCCTGTGCGATGAAGAGGCCGCTGTTACGGAACATGCCGACGTCGGGGTCATCGCATGACCAGGATACCGCAGAACTGGATACGTTCTCCTGCAGGCCATACAGGGTGAACTGCCACTCGTCCCCGGTCGAGAGGATGATATCCGACGGGGAGATCGTGAGGTCTGCAGGCTCACCGGTAACCGTTACTTCCGCCGCCCCGGGTATGCCCTCCGCTGTTGCGGTGACGGTTGCAGTCCCCGCGACAAGAGCGGTGAAGAACCCGGACTCATCGATCTCGCCGACAACCGGGTTATCGCAACCCCACGCCACCTCGACGTCGGGCATCTCGATGCCGTCCTGGTCGAACGCGGTCGCGGTGAACGCCGCGGTGTCGCCTTCGGTGAGGGTGATCGCCGATGGGATGACGACGATGCGGTCGAGGGTGGGGGCGTTACAGTTCACGGTGACGGTTGCAGATCCTTTAGCGCCATCGCCGCATGCGGTGATGGTTGCCGTGCCGCTGCTGAGAGCGGTGAAGAACCCGGACTCATCGATGGAACCGATCCCCCCATTGCAGCACTCCCATGTGATATCCGCATCCGGCACAAGGTTTCCGAACCGGTCGAACGCGACAGCACGGTACTCCAGGTCGCCACCGACCTCGATCGTGGCCGCGGACGGTATGACCACAATCCTTGCAAGCGCAGGTTCGCCTGCATTGATGGTGAGATCCGCCGTCCCGGATATGCCGTCTACCGTTGCGGTGACGACCGCGGTGCCTGCGGCGAGGGCGGTGAAGAGCCCGTACTCATCGATGGTTCCAATGTCCTGACCGCTGCACGACCACTCGAATTCAACACCGGCCACTACGTTGTCGTCCTGATCGAAAGCGGTCGCCGAGAACTGGTTCGTGTCCCCGATATCAAGCGTAACCGGGGACGGATAGACCTCGACACAGACCACGATCGGCTCTACCGGCTCTTCATCACTGACGATGACAGTCGCGGTGCCGGTGACGTCTCCCGCCGATGCGGTGACGGTCGTCGTGCCTTCGGCAAGAGCGGTGAAGAGGCCGGTGGAGGGAACGATGCTCCCGACGGTCG
>JAAZGM010000109.1 GCA_012511245.1 Methanomicrobiales archaeon
CGTGCCGTGGTCGCCGTAACGGGAGAGGAAGTCGGTGACTTCGCCGTCGTGGGTGATGTTGCACTGCCCCGAGCCGGTGATGAGGAGCTTTCGGCCCGGAGCGGGCTTCTTCTCAAAGACGATGACGCTTCTCCCGGTACCTGCGGCCCGGAGAGCGCAGAAGAGCCCGGCAGGCCCTCCCCCGATGATCGCGATGGTCTCGTTCACGGTGGTGATCGGTCGCCTCCGGAGAGCATCAGCGTTGGGGTGCGCTGGCCGCTATATGGATATAGGGGCGGGTTCTCATGGGGACACCATGAACACCACCTGGATCGTTCTCCTCACAGGGCTCACGCTCCTCACCGCCCCGGCGGCCGCGGAGGTGACCCCCCGCTACTGGCTGGACGATACCCCGGGAACCTTCTCCCACCGGCAGACGGTATCGGTCGAGAACCCCTCCGGCGTCGACGGTCTCGCGGTCTCATTCAACGCGTCCTACCTCCCCGGGATGCAACCGGACTTCGCCGATATCCGGTTTCTCGACGCTGACGGGAGGGGTGTCCCCTGCTGGACCGAGGACGTGATCGCCGGCTCTCACGCCCGCGTCTGGCTCGCCCTCCCGGCGAACACGACGACGGTAACCATGCTCTACGGCAACCCCGACGCGGTCTTCCTCTTCTTCGAGGACTACGAGCGCGGCAACCTCTCGCGGTGGTCGTCCTGCGGCTCAAGCGCGCTCGTCCAGTCCGCTCTTGTCCATAACGGCTCCTATGCCGGGGATATCAACGTCTCCTGCCCGGACCTCCCGGAGTTCAACGAGAGAAGGGTCTGTACCGCGAAGATCTCCGCAGGCCCGCTGGTGATCGAGGGGGACCTCCAGGTGAGCGAGTTCGGACGGTGGTGCAGCTCAGGCTACATCCAGGCCTGGAACGGGACCGACCGGCTCTACGCGCTCCACCTCAGGAACGGGTCGGTGCAGCACAACTACGGCGGCGAGCACCGGAACTTCTCCGCCGATCTCCGGGCAGAGACCGATACCTGGTACCACACGAGGGTCGTCCTCGACACCCCGAACGCCACCGAGCACGCCTGGATAGACGGCGATTACCTGGGAGGCGCACCCCTGCGGTTCGCGGACGGCTCGCCGATTCCGGAAGACGTGGTCTTTGACGAGTTCGCCCTGATCGGGTCTTCGGCGTGGTACTCCGGGGCTCCGCACCACTTCTACGCCGATAACATCGTCGTCCGGGACTACGTCCCGGTCGAACCGCGGCTCTCGTATGGGTGAGAGGGGTCGGGCGATCTTGAGAGGTGGGTATTTTCGGTAAGGATACCTTCGTTTCCCGTCCTCCCTCAAGACTGATCCGCGGTTCTTCCTCCTGGAACTGCTGCATCAGCCGGACTACCTGATATCTGTCCCGGAGATACCGCTTCCGCCGGGAGGAGACCTTGCTACCTATGGATCAAGAAGTTCATGCCCTCAAATTCTTGATGACCCTCTAACTCGACAAACCCTTGATCAAACGTGTGCAGATCTCCGGCAGAGAACTCTTGTGCGGTAAGTGCGTGCTGAATGTCATAGTGCCCGACGCCCCTGTATTGATACTTCGGC
>JAAZGM010000110.1 GCA_012511245.1 Methanomicrobiales archaeon
TACAAGGCACGAAGGGCAGGGGTTGTAGTGCAGGTGATCGACGGGGCATATACAAGTCAGCAGTGCAGTGTCTGCGGGTTCGTCCACCCCGACAACCGTCCGACCCAGGCAGCGTTCCGCTGCCTCGTCTGCGGGCATACCGAGAACGCCGATCTGAACGCGGCGAAAAACATTGCCGCCAGGGCCGCCGTCAACCGGCCTATTGCGGTCTGTTCCCCCGACATCGGGGGAGAGGTGGAATCGCAAGCCTGTAAAGAGCATGGTGCCACTCACGGTATCATGCCCCCGACGCGAGGAGGGGGTAGTTGACCATATCGATCTTCTAGCCCGATGATGGAGAGGCTCGCGGGAATCCGAGAACCTACTCGAACTCAGGGGCATCTGCAAAGAGCACCGCAACAGGGAATGCCAACATAGCCCGTTCCGACGACGCCGATCCTTCTGATCGACCCTCACTCATCGATGAACGTCTGTAACTTCTCGTTCATGCGAAGCACCGCGCAACATCCTCGCAGATCTCCATGTTCAGCAGTGCCTGTGCAGGGTTGATCGGGAACTCCTGGCCTCGCGCCACACAGTCGAGGAACGTCGAAAGTTCGAGTTTCAAGGGTTCCTGCTTGTTCACGAGCACCTTCTCGATGATGTTCTCCTGGACATAACGCTCATTCTCGACCGCATACTGCCCCGGTTTTCTGTGGATATAGATCTCCTGGGCCATGAAATCCCCCTCGATGGTGAACTCCTCCTCCTCGATGTAGATCATCCGGATCTTCTTCGAAGACTTCCTGCTTGCGGAGAGGTAGACCGTCGTATCGCCGAATGAGAACAATGCGCTACAGACGTCCCTGTTGCCGCTTCCGGCAAGGCGGTAGCCGCCGTCAGGGATGAGGACGTTACGCATGATATCCACGTCATGGATCATCAGGTCCTCGACGACCGAGGAACCGCTCACCCGGGACGACGCCGGGTTGTGCCGTTTCATCTCGATGTAGAGGGGGTTACGGATGATCTTCTTGATCTCGGGGATGATCGGGTTGAACCGTTCGATATGCCCGACACCGACAATGAGCCCATCAGGGATCTTTGCGATAAGCCTTCTTGCTTCATCCGTCGTCGCGCAGATCGGCTTCTCGATGAGGAGCGGCACCCCGGCATCAAGCACCGCCTCCGCAACCCCAAAATGGTAGGGCGTCGGGACGCAGACGCTCACCGCATCCACAGAACGGAGCAGATCTTCGATGGTCGGTGAGACCGTCGCTCCGAAGGCTCCTGAAAGGTCGCGAGCCGCTTTTTCATTGAGATCGTACAGGTAGAGCGAGTCCACCACTTTCAACTCTGAATATACGCGGGCATGATTTCTGCCCATCGTCCCGACACCGATTACCCCTACATCCACGACATCACCATCGATCGTACTGTTCCCCTGTAAGTGCTGGACTATCGTACGTATTGTATGCACGCCGCGTTGCTATGACGGTATCGGGCAACAGTCCTGGAAAGAGGAGAGAGACGATCCATCTACCCTCCCGGTTCGCCCGAACGGACAGAGCGTCCGCAGCAGTTGACAACCAATAAAGCCTTTCAGGGCAAAACCAATGCTCGTGTTCCACCCCTCCCGGTATCTTGCCCGCATTATGCGCATCAACCCCATCCAGCGCCAGAGCACTATCAGCCTCGCCTCGACACTGGGGCTTACCGCGATCGGGTTCCTCTCCACGATGTACTTCGCCCATACGGTGGGCCCTACAATACTGGGCGCATACTTCCTCTTTGTTGCGTATTACAGCGTATTCAACCTGATCGGGGACGGCGGGTTCGGGAGCGCCGCGGTGAAACGGATCAGCGAGGGGGAAGACCAGAACGCATACTTCACGGCGTTCGTCCTCCTCCGAGTGGTTCTGACGGTCATCTCGGTGGGGTTCCTCCTCATCATACAACCTTACCTCGTCAAACTCACCTCGTCAGGGATGTTCACCTGGCTGGTTCTCGCGCTGATCATCAGCACCTTCACAAACATCGCTTCAAACAGCGTCTACGGGAGGGGCAAGGTCGGTGTCAGCCAGCTTGGCAACCTGGTTGATAACCTGACCCGGATAGGCATCCAGGTCGCTGCAATCGCCCTCGGCTTTGGCCTTGCCGGTCTTGCCGGCGGGTTCGTCGCCGGCCTCATTGTAGCAGGCCTCTTCAACCTCCGGTTCCTCGATCTGGCCTTCGCCCCGTTTCGCCGATCACATATCGCGAGCCTCTTTACGTTCTCGTTCTGGATCTTTCTCAGTTCAAGCGGTTACATCGTATTTGCGTATGCCGACACCATCATGATCGGCTACTTCATGACCGAGGCCGACGTCGGCATATACCGTGTTGCCCTCCAGCTTACGTCGATTGCGGCGTTCATCGCTCTAGCGCTCCACACCACCCTCTACCCGAAGATCAGTTACTGGGGGAAACAGGGCGATCTCACCCCTGTAGAGTCCGCTCTTGCCCGCGCCTTCACGTACTCGCTCCTGCTCGCGGTCCCGGTCGTTCTCGGGGGCTGGCTCCTTGGTGAACGGATGCTTTACTTCTTCTACGGCGAGTCGTTCACTGCCGGGGCAGGGGCTCTTGCGATACTCCTGCTCGTCCAGGTGGCAAACGTCTTCATGTATCTCCAGACGATGTGCCTGAACGCTCTCGACCGGCCGCGCGACTCGTTCCGGGTGACGGCGATCGCGGTCACGGCCAATATCGTGCTGAACCTCCTCCTCATCCCGGCATACGGCATCGTCGGGGCATCGGCGGCGACGCTCGTCACCATGGTGCTGAACGCGGTGCTGGCTCACCGCGCCCTCTCCCGGAGCATCCATGTGCGGATAGAACCCCGGGCAGTGGGGAGCATCGTCTTCGCTGCATCCATCATGGCGGTGGTCGTCGTGATCTACTCGTTCGCCATCCCCTTCACGAACGTCTTCGCCGTTCTCGGGGCGATCGCGCTCGGTGGGCTTGTTTACATCCTGTTTCTCTTCAGGATCGACCGGAGCATCCGCGATGAACTGAAGGAGCTGGTCGTGAGTCTCGGCATCCCCTGGCCGGGTCTGCTCTGAGGGGCCGTTTACTTAAATACCCGGGTGCAGCAACCTGTAGTTATACGCGAGGGAGACAATGACAAAAGAGATCCGTGAACTGAAACATGAAGAGTTCCCACTTGCAGAGAAGGTCTGGATACACTACCGCGGCCAGAAGGCCGATCCGGCCCGGGAGAGGATATTCGGCGTCTTTGTCGACGGCGCCCTTGCAGCGACGGCGCGCTGCACGCGCCATACGGGTGGCCTCGAGATGGACTGCGTCTTCACCCTCGACGAGCACCGCGGGCATGGATACGCCCGGGAAGTCGTGCAGATGCTCCTCGACAAATGCGGCTCCGAGACGATCTACATCCACTCGACCCTCCCCCTGGTCATCTTCTACGGGAACCTCGGGTTCGAGCCCATCCCGGAGGGGAGACTCCCGGAGAGTATCAAGGAGCGATTTAATTTCTGCTTTGGGGAGATGGAGGGGTGCAACGTCGCCCCCATGATGCGGAGCCCGGGAAAGTAGAAAAAGATAGGTCTAGTGCTCAATCTTCTTGATGTGCTCTATAGCGTTCTCCGCGAGCCTTTCCCGCCCCTGCAGTTCGGCGACGTCCCGGATCGCCTCGAGCATATGGACGGAGTCTTCGAGGAAACTCAGGATGTCTGCGGGGTAGAGGTCGATCCCATACTCGTCGAGAAGGTGGGCACTGATCTGGCGGTGATCGAGCCCCAGCTCCCGAAACTCGATGATGGTGAGGGTGAACTTCCTCTCAGGACACCCGCAGAAGGGGGCATTCTTGCACTTGCAGTCCATGAAATCGCGGAAGAAGGTGAGGAGCTGCTCGTGCGTCCGGCGATCGAGGTTCTCGAAGTCGATCGCCTTCCCGAGCGACTCAAGAAATGCGCCCGAGAAGATGTGGTCGGGGAGCCGGAACCCTGCCGCCCGCTCAAGTTTCCGTGCCGCCCGGAATCGGGCTTTATTCGCGATCACGACGTTTCGCCGGGCTCTTCATCGAATTTCGCGAGCGACTTCATGGCGTTGCTCATCGTCTCGATCTCGATGAGCCACTCATCGAAGAGGGATGGGTTATCCACGTTGTCCTTGATGTACTTCGCGCAGCAGGTGGCGCCATCGACCACGGCCGCCCCGATATTCGCCGCAACCTCGAGAGCTTCCTCAAGGTTTTCTTCATCGAGTGCCTTGCCCGTCTTCACGAGCGTCTTGATGTCTTTGTCAAATTCGCCCTCGAGGTATTTCCGGCAGGCGGTGAAGAGCACCAGCAGGGAGAGCTGGAGCGACCCGATGATGTCCTCGAGTTCTCCCTCGGGAAGCCCGGTCATGACGATGAGTTCAACGTCATCAAGTTTCTTTATGGTCTCTTCCTTTGTGAACCGCTCGTTCTGGTAGAGGCGGATGATCTTCAAGACCGAGAGGGTGACGTCTTCGGTGAAACTGTAGAGCATCTGCTCTCCTTCCGAGACCTCCTCGCCTTCGGCAGGTTCAAAATTTGCCTCTGCAAGCGTCTTGATCCAGTTATCCCAGCGCTCCTGATTGTAAAAAATATAGAAGAGCTTCATGGGTTCTGCCTGTTTGGCTTTCGCTTTCTTCGCCATATCAGTACACATTCGGAGTGCCTCTGTTAAAAACCATTCTTCTCCAGACTGCCCTTATAAAAAACTATTTGTTTCGCGTGCAGAGAACGGGAATTGCCGCGATCCACGAAGGTTCATCTATGACGAACGAGCATATGGTGAGCAGATGACGAGAGTCTGTGGGCTTGATACGCTCCTGA
>JAAZGM010000111.1 GCA_012511245.1 Methanomicrobiales archaeon
CTGTGACTGATTCCAGAAGACCGAGGTATCTTGCCTCCTGCTCCATGGTGCCCTCCGGTTCGCCGCAGTACATCTTCGTCGATCCGGCAGGCCCTATCGTCATCGTGCTCTCTGCGGCCTCGTATGCAGCAAAGTAGCGGTTGCACCCGGCGTTCCCGGTGATGTTCCCGTCCGGCGAGAAGGTCGCGGTGATGGTCGTCCCGGCGATCACCGAAGAGACCGCTTCATCGAGCCTGTAGGACTCAAGCGTCCATTCCGTCCCGGTGAGCGGCGCCGGCGGAACTTTCTCTGCTTCTACGAAGAAGAGCAGATCCATCCCCGCCGCATCCGTGAGGGTCAGGCGGTTGCCATCGACCCGGTAGGAGGAGACGTTCTCAAGGAGGCCGAGATACTTCCCTTCCTGCTCCATGGTGCCCTCCGGTTCGCCGCAGTACATCAGGGTGCTGAAGACCGAGGAGACCGAGAGGTTCGTGCCGTTGAGGGTGTAGCCGCCACCATACAGGTTGCATCCGGCGTTGCCGCCGATCTTCCCGTCATCAGCGAACATCACGGTAACCTTCGTCCCGGCGATCACCGAGGAGATTGCATCCCCATCGGTTCTGTAGCCGTCAAGCACCCAGTCCGTCCCGATGAGCGGGAGGTCAGGCACAGGAACGGTCTTCTCGAAGACCAGGAGATCGTTGCCCTCGCTGTCGGCGAGGAACAGCCTGTTACCCTCAATCCGGTATGTAGTGACGTCCTCGATGAGCACAAGGTAGCGGTCTTCCTGGGCCATGATGCCCTCTGGCTCGCCGCAGTACATCTCAGTCTGGGTGGTCGGCCTGATGCTGAGGTTCGCGCTGTCCACGGTGTAGTCCGCGGCGTAGTGGTTGCACCCGGCGTTGCCGCCGAGGTTGCCGTCAGCGTTGAAGATTGCCGTTACGGTCGTGCCGGCAATGACCGGCATCAGGGTGCCGTTCTCCCCGGCAAGGCTCAAGAGCGTCCAGGACGTTCCTGCAATCGGCACGGGCTCTCCCACTTCAAAGACAAGCGTCGTTGCCCCGGTAGCGTCGGTGATGATGAGCCGGCCGTCATTGATCTTCCAGCCCGCTGCTGAGCCGATGAGTTCCATGAACCGTGCTTCCTGCTCCATGATGCCTTCCGGTTCCATGCAGAACTTCAGGGTCTGTGCAAGCGTGGAGACCGAGAGGGCTGTTTTGTCCTGATGGTATCCGCCGCTATACAGGTTGCACCCGGCAGAGCCCGTGACCTTTCCGTCGTCATCGAACCGGGCGGTGATCGTTGTTCCCGGCAGGACCGGGACGAGCGTGCCGTTCTCGTCCTGGTAAGAGTCGAGCGACCAGGAAACCCCGGTGAACCCGGGCGTCGATGTGCCGCCCATGCATCCCGCGGTGACGATACATGCTACGATGATGGCAAAGAGCGCCGTCATCGCGAAGATGCTGTTTTTGTCTCTTCTGTTCGGTGCCATACACCAGATATAGGCATGGATAAATGATAAAGGAATGGTAGGTTACGAAAAAAATCGAACCTATATGCGTCCAGTTTCCAAAACAAAGCAATTATATCGATATTTTGGCTCTGATGGCATGCCGCTTCCTCCAGCGTTCCGCTCCGCTCAGGTGCTCTCTATCCCATGCATGGCATTTATCCGGGGTGGATGTCATACCCGGTACGGGAGATAGATAACAATGCCGACATTGATCTTACTACGGCACGGCGAGAGTGTCTGGAACCGGGAGAACCGGTTTACGGGCTGGACCGACGTGGACCTCTCGCCCCGGGGCATGGAAGAGGCCCACCGGGCAGCGACGCTCCTCAAAGGGGGTGGGTATACGTTCCATGCCGCCTACACCTCCGTCCTGAAGCGGGCGATCCGGACGCTCTGGATCGTCATGGACGACCTCGACCTCATGTACGTCCCGGTGAACCGGTCGTGGCGGCTGAACGAGAAGAGTTACGGCGCACTACAGGGCCTGAATAAGCAGGAAACTTCTGCAAAATACGGCGCCGATCAAGTGCACCTCTGGCGGCGGGCATACGATGTGCAACCGCCGCCGCTCTCGTGGGACGACCCGCGGCACCCCCGGTTCGATCCTCGCTACGCGGATCTTGACCCGGAGAGCCTTCCTGCGACGGAATCCCTGCACGATACCCTCGACCGGGTACTCCCGTACTGGGAGAGCCACATCGCCCCTGACCTTCGCGGGGGTTCACCCGTCCTCGTCGCCGCCCATGGAAACAGCCTCAGGGCGTTGATCAAGTATCTGGACGGGGTCCCGGACGACGAGATCGCATCCTTCAACATCCCGACCGGCTACCCCCTCATCTACGAACTGGACGACGACCTGAAGGCAACGGGACACTACTACCTCGGCGATCCCGAGGAGATTGCGGCAGCCGCACAGGGCGTGGCCCAACAGGCAGGATCCGGGTAATCCCGGAGTGCGAAGTAGATAGATGGTGAAGCGGTCTCGTGCGAAAGGGGTCCTGGCACCCTGTTAACCCCCTTTCGTAACCTGACAATCTACCAACATTTCGCAAAAC
>JAAZGM010000112.1 GCA_012511245.1 Methanomicrobiales archaeon
AACAACCCTTTTTTTACATCGAGTATTCCCTGATCACCCCCCGGTACACATCCACCGTCTTCTCAAGCTGTGCAACAGAGACCCGTTCGTCCACCGCGTGCAGCGTCGGGATCTCCCCCGGCCCATACTCCACGACATCGAACCCCCTGTAACGGAGATACTTCGCATCGCTTGCAGCCCACTGGAGGAACGGCGCCACCGTCCCGTAGACACGCTCTACCTCGTGGGAGACCGTCCGGACAATCCGTGCGTCGGGATGGGTCAGACTCGGCGCTGCGGTATCCATCTCGCGTATTGTAGCGTTCGGGGCGTGCCTGGCGATGCTTCTCCGGAGTTCGTCAAGAGAGCAGCCCCACGGCACCCGGATATCGAGTTCCATCCGGCACTGTTCCGCCACGATGTTCGCCTTCTCCCCGCCCTCGATCCTCCCCGGGTTGAACATCACCCCCGTCAGGATCTCATCCCCTCTCTCGATTCCGAAGATCTCGCGAAAGACCCGGGCGGACTGTGCGACAAGCGGTCTCAGGTCTTCGCTGACCGGGAACGGACGGGAATGAACCTTCCGCAGATGTTCGATCAGATCAAACGCCGCCATGATGGCGCTCTTCCCGACCAGGGGGTAGAGAGAACTGTGGCCGGGCTGGCCACGGAAGGAGAGATCGATCCGGTAGAGGCCTTTCTGGCCGACTGCAGGGCTCATCGCCGGTGTCGGCTCGGCGATCAGGCACTCACGGGGTATGAGCAGGTTCTCTGCAAGCAGCGACCGGATCCCGTACTCCCCGCCGGTCTCCTCATCACAGACGAAAGCAAACTGGATCTTCGGTTCCACCCCGCTCTCGACGAGATCCCGGTAAGCGGTCAGGAGCGCGGCGCATCCGCCCTTCATATCGGTCGAGCCTCTCCCCCAGATATAGCCGTCGGCACTCTCCCCGCTGTAGGGGTGGTGCGTCCAATCATCAGGGATGGCGGGAACCACATCGACGTGGCCGCAGAGGAGGAGGCGGGGATCCTGCCCGGTCGTGATGAGGTTGTCCCGCCCGCCGGGGTTTGAAAGAACACGGTTCTTCACCCCGAGCGAGTCCAGGTAGTCACTGATGAACGCGATCACATCTGTTGTGCTTCCCGGCGGGTTCTCACTCTTGATCCGGACAAGCGACGAGGTGAGTCGGGCGACGTCCATGGGTGGGCTCCTTATGCAGACCTGCTCTTCACATATTCATCAAAGAGACGGGCAAGCGATGAGGAGGCATAGAGCTGTTTGATGAACGCCGGATCGAAGAACTCATCGATGAACGCCGAGAGGTACCCGGACGGGATCGGCTTCCTGTCATCAGGGCTGAGTACGATCCGGAAACTCCGGTACTGGGCGGGGTCCTCCTCGTCGTAGATGCCGGACCAGAGCAGCGGAAGTTCATCGAACGTCTCGCGGTGCTCCATCTTGAGCCAGTTGATAAATCCGGGGAAATGTGTCCGTTCACCGACTTTCTCCTCATCCACGCGCCACCGCATGTATTCCATGCTCATGATATTCCTTGGCGACATGTAGTTGTAGGCGAGGATGCTGAGGGTGTAGTCGATGTGGGCAAGGGCATCGGTGAAGTAAAAATGCAGAACCGGGTGAAACTCGGTCGGGCTCTCCAGGATCAGTGATTTTCCGTAGAGTTTCTGTGTGACGCGGACATACTCGTTCGTTTCCAGCATACTTTTCTATTGGGAAGGGTGTTACAAAAAGTACTCCCTGTGCGCAGGGTTCGGTTGACCACAGGAGATGGTTTGAGGTGTTATCAGGTGGTGCACCCTGCATATGCAACGCCTTGCCGTTTGGGAGATGTAACGAGCTAAAAAACAGAGTTTAGTGGAGATCCGGGAGGGATGCCGGGGATGGCGATGATCGACAGGGTGAGGTTGCACCCGGCCGATCGGTATTCAGGCGAAAAACGGTTCTCGCCTGCTGACGGCTTCCCTGAAGGCGTCTTCGAGTTCCTTGCCGTGCTTACCCCGGATATCGATCAGGTTGTCGCTCCGGAGAAGGCAGGGTTTGAGTTTCCCGTCCGAAGTCACGCGCAACCGGTTACAGAATGCGCAGAACTCCGTGTTGTGGAGCGGGCGCACCACCTCGACCTCGGCGCCGTCGAGACAGTACTTCTTGCGGTGGTGCATCCGGCGTGTGACAACCCGGGTCGCCCGCTCGTTCAGGTCCTGCTCAACGCTGTCCACGTCACCATGGAACTTGCACTCGTTGAACTCCATCAACTCGATGACCTGGAGGATGACGTCGCGTTTGCTCCGGACGAACGCCATGAAATCGTCCAGTTCATCCTCGTTGATGCCGTCGAGGAGCACCATATTGAGTTTGACCGGGGTCAGCCCGACCTCGATCGCCGCATCGATCCCCTTAAGGACATCTGCAAGGCAGTCTTTGCCCGTGATCTGCCGGTAGCGTTCAGGGCGGAGGGTATCGAGGCTGACGTTCACCCGTGCAAGCCCGGCTTCCTTAAGGTCGGCGGCCATCTCTGCAAGGCGCGTCCCGTTCGTCGTCATGGACGATTCGATGCCCGGGGGTACTGAGCGGACGATATCGACAAGATCGTGGCGGAGCAGCGGTTCCCCACCGGTGAACTTGACGCTCCTGATCCCGAACTTCACGCCAATCTGCATCAGTTCGGCGATATCCCCGGCGCTCATCTGTTCTTCTGGATTCACCTCACCCTCGGCGTGGCAGTAGATGCACCGCAGGTTGCATCCGGAGGTCAGGCTGATCCGGAGGTTGGTAACGGTTCGGTTATAAGGGTCCTTCAGCACCATCGCACGTTCCTTTGAAGTTTTTTGCAATAATATAGGTTTCGGCACTCCCTTTCCGCGACGCTCTTGTTCTGTAGCCCCGGACGGAATAGAAATGTTTCCTCACTTCGGCGATCAGTTCACCAAAAAGTTCTCCCTGGAACGACTTGATCGCCATATTGCCGCCGGGTTTCAGGATCGTACAGGCAAATGCCAGTGCATCCTCACCAAGCCCGATTGCACGAGCCTGATCGTAACTCTTCTGGCCGGAGAGTTTGGGTGAAGCATCGGAGACGACGACGCTGACGATGCCACCTATTTCCTCGCGGATACGCTCCTGGATGAGAGGATCGGTGAAATCACCGACGATGGTGGTTATACCTTCTATGGGTGCGATAGGATTGAGATCCACGCCGACGACCCTGCCGTCGGTCAGATCGCGGAGCACCTGCAGCCAGCTGCCCGGTGCTGCCCCGAGGTCGACGATGTTATCGTCTGGCCTGATGATACTGTGCCGCTGCTGGATCTCCAGCAGCTTGTATGCAGCACGCGCCCGGTACCCTGCCTTCATCGCCTTTCGATAGACGCTGTCTTTAGTCCATTGAGAACCCATTGGACGATACCCTCCACCTGAGGTCGACGGATGACTGCTTGCACCGCCGGCACAATCAAGAAGATCCTATATAGTAATTGATGCTGTTAAACATCAATGATACGGTTGCGGAGTACAGGTTGATCAACGCAACCCGCAACTGCTTCTGAAACCGGTGCCATGAGTTCCTGGCGGGGTTTGATCGTAAAGCACTATAATGAACAGGTTGATTATATACTTTAAACGAGAGTTTAATAAGGGGTCACAATGTTAAAGGCAACGATTGATGCAGAAATATTTCGGGAATCCATCGACGCCATCGCTGCACTGGTGACGGAATGCCGCCTGCACACGGCCGATGACCAGATTCGGACGCGTTCTGTGGATACCGCGAACGTGGCCATGGTCTCCCTGGAGCTCCAGAGCACGGCGTTCAATTCTTTTTCGGCGACGACCGGGGAACTGGGTCTGGATATCGCAAAGTTGAAGAACATCATCGGGATGATGGGGAGGGGCGACGCACTGACCCTGAACCTGCTCGACGAAGAGCGGAAACTGGAACTGAGTTTCGGCGGCTACCGCTACTCCATATCGCTCCTTGACGTCAACACCATCCGGAAGGACCCGAACCCGCCGGGAATCGATCTCCCCGGAAAGGCAGTGCTCTCGGGCGAGGCGTTGAATAATGCTATCAAAGCCGCCGCCGTCATCTCCGATAAGATTGCACTCGGGATCGATCCCGGTACCATGACCTTCTATATGGAGGCAGAGGGAGACACCGACCACATCAAACTCGCGCTCGGAGAGGACGAACTTGTCGCCTTAAACCCGGTGCAGGCCCGCTCCCTCTTCTCGATCGATTACCTGAAGGATATGGGCAGGGTCATGGCACGCGCGGATGAGGTGGAGGTCCATCTTGGCATCGATCACCCGGTAAGGTTTATCTTTGACATTGCAGACGGCAATGGCCGCGTCGAGTACCTCCTTGCTCCTCGGATCGAGGCCGATTGATGGACATCGTACTTGACCGCAAAGAACTCATCAAATATCCCTTTTTGAAAGAATCCCAGCAGCTGGCCCGCCGTCACGTCGAATCTCTTGAAGAGTTCCTCGACAGCGGGCCGGGCGCTGCGGCGCTTGAACGGGCGCAGGAACGGACCTCTGCTGCGATCGCGTTCAAAAAGGAGTTCGGGGATGAAAATACCCAGAATCTCAAACCCGAGATCGAGATCGCGAGTTACGCGCTTGCCCGGATGCTCGTCTCCTGTGTCGGCGACCGTTCGCTCATCGATCGCCTTGCCCGCTACGAAGCCGAACGTGCATCCTTCTTCCTTGCAGCCGAAGAACTGGAGATACGGCGGTTCGTTGCCTGGAGTGTCGGCATCGATACCCGGGCGGTAGTAATGCCGGTAACCCGGTATGTCGAGCTCGTTCCCCACCTGCGCGACAAGCGCTGGCGGCTCGTCAACAGGGATGTCCGGCAGGGTGGCGTGAACCTTGAGGCGAGCGAGATCGATGAACTCATCCGGGAGCGGATCCGGGTGATCATCGCCGACCAGCTGCCGCTCCGGGTCCCGCCTGCGATCTGTGAACGTTTTCAGCCGATAACGACCGGAATTGCCGCGCTGCTGCAGCAGCAGGCCCTCGAACAGTTCGGCGAGGTCAGAGAGGAGGCGTTCCCTCCCTGTATCTCCGCCCTCATCCAGGCGATCACTACAGGAATGAACCTGACGCACATGGGCAGATTTGCCATCACAGCGTTCCTCCATACCGTCGGGATGAACGTCGCGCAGATAGCAGATGTATTTGCGCGGGCTCCCGATTTCGACCCGGATATGACGATGTACCAGGTGGAGCACATATCCGGCCGGGGTGGGACCGAGTATACCCCACCGTCGTGCGCCACGATGCGAACGTTCGGGCTCTGCGTCAACCGGGACAAAGATTGCGAACGGGTCAATCATCCGCTGAGTTACTACCGCTTCAAGAAAAATGTGAAGAAAAAACGGAGTTAAGCAGCCATTTTATCGATCTGGTAACCGGCAATACTGAGTGCACCAATGAAGATGACCAGCGCGATGATGTATGCAAACCCCTCTATCCCTGCTATGAGATTGGGCAGCGCCACCAGCAGCACGATAAACAGTGCAAGGCACCCAACTGCAGCCAGCACCTCAAGAACCCGTAGATTCATGTAATGAGGTGGGGTATGTGCAGGTATATCTCTATCCATGGAGTGGGAGCGATCCGTACGGTTATCCGGTATGACCGACAATCCCCGATGTATGGATAGAGATGAAGCACTGGCCCTGCTCCTGCGTTATGTGGCGTCGCCGTCCCATATCGCGCACAGTCATGCCACAGCGGCGATCATGAGAAAGATTGCGGAGCACCTCGGTGAGGATGCGGCGGCGTGGGAGGTCATCGGTCTTCTGCACGACATCGACTACGATATCGTCGGCGCTGATATGGAGCGCCACGGCATCGAGGGATACCGGATTCTCACCGAGAACGGTGTCTCCGAAGAGATCGCGGATATCGTCAGGCGCCATAACCATCTGCTCACGTCCGGCTACGAGCGTCCGGTCGAGGTTGCGCTCCAGGCGGCGGATAGCGTATCCGGCCTGATCATCGCCTGCGCCCTGGTGAAGGGCGGGGCGATCGATGAGGTCACCCCCCGGACAGTGAAGAAGAAGTTCAAAGAGAGATCGTTTGCCGCCGGGTGTGAGCGCGAGAGGATCCGGATGATCGAGCCACTCATGGACATGGAGACGCTCTACCGTCTTGCGATCGAGGGGCTCATGGAAGTCCGTGACGATATCGGTCTTGCCTGAACGCAATCCATATATGGCTCCCTGATCGAGGATTGAGGATATGATGCAGGAAGAGCGCGTGAGGGTTCTTGATCGCACAAAAGAGGCTGTAGCGCTCCTTGTCGAGCGGATGGACGCTCGCCTCATCCCGGAGATCGGGATGAACATCGTCTACGCCCTGCCCGACGCGCGGGGAAAAGACGACGTGGCGGGAGTCTCCGGCCGGATCATCAGACTCGGTGATACGGTACATCCGGTTGGGGAGATCGCATTCGGGGCAAGCGATCACATAGCCCGGATCGTTATTACGGCGATGCGTTTCGACCCGGAGATCCGGAGCGCGGCAAACATCCGCTTCTCGGATACAATCCTCACGGGGCTCGAGAACCTCCTCTTCGAGATCTGCTCGTTTGACCGGGAGAGCGAACCGCCGGGCATACGGACGATGGACTGGGGCGTCGCCTCCTGCTGCAAGGAGGGTGTGCCCGACATCATCTACGATCGCGGGGCAGTGGGGAAAGAACCGATGATCCGGGTTCTCGGCGAGGATCCGGTCATGGTCGCACAAAATATTCTTAAACTGTCAAATCGCATTATTTATGCACAATTGTAAGGGTAGGTCCACATGGGAATAAAACCGTCATATATCAAGAACCTCGGCGAAGAGCTCATTGTCAAGCACCGCAGCAGATTCAGTGGAGATTTTGAAGAGAACAAGTACGCGGTTGCTGAAGTTGCCGCTATCGACAGCAAGGCCGTCCGGAACCGGGTTGCCGGGTACATCTCAAGAAAGATAAATACGAGGAAGCGGTAAATCAAACTATATGTTTGAGGGAATCCTTCCAGCAATCATTACTCCTTTTTACCGGGACTCACGATCAAGTCTCGATATTGAAGGATTACAGTCCAACATTGAGTTTCTCCTGCAGCGCGGGGTTCACGGCATCGTGCCCTGCGGGTCGACAGGTGAATCCGCAACGCTCACGTTCGAAGAGCACGAACTGGTGATCGGCAAGACCGTCGAGGTCGTCAACGGCCGGGTGCCGGTGCTTGCCGGGACAGGATCGAACAACACAGAGGAGGCCGTCCGCCTGACACGTTCGGCAAAGGATGCAGGTGCGGATGGCGCGCTCGTCATCAGTCCATATTACAACAAACCGAACCGGTCCGGTCTCGTCAAGCACTTCACGAAACTTGCGGACCTCGATCTTCCAATCATACTCTACAACGTCCCTGGCCGGACGGGGCAGAACCTCCAGCCCGATCTGGTGGCGGAACTGGCCAAACACCCGAACATCGTCGGGATCAAGGAAGCAAGCGGCGACATCAGCCAGATAACCCGGATCATCGAAATGACGCAGGACGAGGAGTTCAACGTGATCTCCGGGGATGATGCGATGACCCTCCCTGTCCTTGCCATGGGGGGAGCCGGTGTCATATCGGTGACGGCAAACGTCGATCCCGGCCGGATGGTGGGGATGTACGAGGCCTATCAGGCCGGTGATCTTACCCGCGCGCGCGTTCTGCACTATGAACTTGCTCCGCTCATGCGGGCGATGTTTATCGACACGAACCCTATTCCTGTAAAGAGGGCAGTTGGGCTCCTCGGGATGGCTGCAGGGCCGGTAAGGCTGCCGCTCGATGATCTCGATGAGGGAAAGACGGAGCAACTGAGGAAGGTGCTGGTAAATCATGGTTAAGATAGCCGTATCCGGTGCCCTGGGCCGTATGGGTACCAACATTGGCCAGGTTGTCAACGGAGCTCCGGACATGGAGCTTGTGGGAGGCATCGATGTGCGAGAGGGGATGCTTTTTGGAAAAGAAGTCGTTCCCGCTGATCAGATAGATGTATTCCTGAAGGAGAAGAAGCCCGATGTTCTGGTCGACTTCACCATCGCGGCCGCTGCGGTCGAGAACATCAAGGCCGCCGCACGGAACAACGTGGCGCTCGTCGTCGGAACGACGGGGTTCACCCCTGAGCAGAGGGCGATTATCGCAGGCGCTGTTGAGGGAACCGTCCCGGCGGTGATATCGAGCAACTTCTCCGTAGGTGTCAACATCTTCTGGAAACTCGTGCGGGAAGCGGCACGTGAGCTCGGTGATTATGATATCGAGGTCACCGAAGCCCATCACCGCTACAAGAAAGATGCCCCGAGCGGAACGGCAAAGACCATCCTTGAGATCCTGGACCAGGAACTTGGGGGCCGCGAGAAGACCTACGGCCGTGTCGGCGAGACCGAGCGGAAAGATGAGATCGGTGTTCACGTCATCCGTGGAGGAGATATCGTCGGCGATCATTCGGTTCTCTTCGCCGGGAACTTCGAATGCATCGAGATATCCCACCGGGCTTATGACAGGGCGGTCTTTGCCCAGGGCGCTGTCCGGGCCGCACGCTGGGTCGTCGGCAGAGAATCGCGCATCTATGATATGTCGGATGTTCTCGGGCTGTGATGGGTCAAAGCGAAATTTATTTTTGGTGCAATTCTAAAACTAAGTATATTCGGAGGAATTGAATTGGCAGCAGTTGTTGATGTTGAAAAGTGTACCGGTTGTGAAACATGTGTGGACATCTGTCCCGCTTCTGCTATCACCATGGAAGACGGCAAGGCAAAAATCGATGTTGATCTCTGCGTTGATTGCGAGACCTGCGTTGACGAGTGCCCTTCGGAAGCGATCTCCATGGAATAAAGAAACCAACTCTTTTAATACCACCTACACTACAGATATCTCTGTCTATGATTAATGTAGGAGTGCTTGGTGCCACAGGGGCGGTGGGACAGCGCTTTGTCCAGTTGCTTGCCGGTCATCCCTGGTTTAATCTCCAGACCCTGACTGCATCTGAACGAAGTGCAGGGAAACCGTACGGTAAGGTGGTCAAATGGCGCCTTGATGCGCCGTACCCGGATACCATCAGTGATATCGTCATCACTCCCACAACTGTCGAGAGCCTGAAGGACTGCGACCTTGTCTTCTCGGCACTCCCCCCCGAGGTGGCAACGCCGCTTGAGGCAGAGATCGCCGATGCAGGTATCGGTGTCTGCAGCAATGCCCGTTCGCATCGTATGGACGCGGATGTACCGCTGGTGATCCCTGAGGTCAATCCGGATCATCTCGGCCTGATCGATATCCAGCGCGACCGTGGACGCGACGGGTTCATTGTGACAAACCCGAACTGTTCGACGATCGTCCTTGTTCTGGCTCTTGCACCCCTGCGGTCTTTTGAGTTTCATGATGTGCGTGTGGCGACCATGCAGGCTATCTCGGGTGGTGGGTTTGCCGGCGTTGCTGCTATGGATATCTATGACAATGTCGTTCCCTACATCGGCTCTGAAGAGGAGAAGATGGAGATCGAGACGCTGAAGATCATGGGGACGTTTGACGGGTCAGAGGTGACTCCTGCCCCACTCAACGTGAGTGCAAGCTGTCACCGGGTTCCTGTCATCGATGGACACACCATGGCGATCTGGGTCGACGTGAAAGATCCGGTTGCCGAGGTGAAAAAAGCTTACGCAAACTTTAAGTCCCCATTCAGCAATCTACCCTTACAGCCGGAGAGGGCCGTTGAGCTCTTCGACCTCCCTGACCGTCCGCAGCCACGGCTTGACCGCAACCGCGGGCGGGGCATGACGGTGTCTGTAGGGAGAATCCGCGAGGGATTGCGGTTTGTTGCACTCGGTCACAACACCATCCGTGGGGCTGCAGGTGCATCCGTCCTCAACGCAGAACTGATATACTCAAGGAAGTACCTTTAGACGAGGTGGGCTAATGATAAAGGACAACACAGTATTCGTAGGAAATAAACCTGTCATGAACTATGTGCTTGCGGTGGTCACCCAGTTCAACAATGGAGCGGAGGAGGTTGCAATCAAGGCCCGGGGGAAGGCAATCTCGCGTGCGGTTGATACGGCGGAGATCGCGCTCAACCGGTTCCTTGCAAACGTCGATAAAAAGGAGATCTTCACGTCAACCGAGATGATCGATACCGATACAGGAAAGACCAACGTATCGAGTATTGAGATCGTTCTCACTCACGCGAAATGAGATCTCATAACACTTTTTCCGATCTCCTCTGATTGAAGTGCGGTCTCTCTGCTTGAGAGTCTGTTCTTGCGGCAGCACTCCCACACGCCCCTTTTACATCACCGTTTACAGAACATAGTCCTTTTTGCCGGAAGCACAGGAAGACCCGGGGCAGTGTCGTGCACGGTCATCCAAGGGGGATCGCGATGGTTCCCCCCGCTCCGGGGTGGAGGGGTGCCGGAAAGAGCCATGTTGAGGCGAGGTGGGTGGGAGGGGCGGTTCTCCTCTCCGTCGGCTTCACTCCCATGGCGGTATCCACCATGGTCCAGTGCACAGTGTGCTGATAGTCTCAGGTGCCCCGGGAAAACTCCTGTATGCGCCTTATTTGTCAGACAGTCGTCAGTATGGCTGATATTGTATGAATCGACCATAAAGGTTTTATGACCCGCACCATATACGATATACTATGAAACGGTTGGCGATCGGCGTGGTGCTAATGCTGGTGGCTGCTCTTGCTCTTCCTGCCATGGCAGCAGGTGAGGAGCGGCACAGTTACATAACCGTCAAAGACGTCACCGTTCGCCTGGATAGGGCAGACGCCGTCGTCACCATGAATTATACGATAGATGAGGGCATAGGGTTCCTCGTTCTCCTTCTGGGAAAATCCGATCTGAAACAGAAAACACTCGATATACTGAACTTCAATAACGCCAGCGTCCAGTACCTCGATCTCGAGCGCGTCGAGGTGCGTGTGAAGGATGTGTCGACTGACTATGGGCAGGGGACCTACTGGTTCCCCGCACATGGGTTCGGCGTGGTAGTCCCCTCGCTCACCATCATCACCCCTCGTGATATCAAACACTACGAGAATGTTAGCGAGTTCCCTGATGGACTCGGCTATTTTGTCTGATCTGGAGTGCTGATCCCCCGGCACTCGCCCGCCGGTCTTTTATACCGGTGTCACCCCCCGCTTATCCTGCGATACCGTGTTACTGAAGCATAAATTGGGGTTTCAGAAGGTATTTTATCCGGTAGAGGCTGGTGATGGGCGGGTCTCCCTCCCCCAGGAGCCACCACTCCCCATGGCAGTCCCCTCAGTCCACTGCATGGGGGGCGTCGGGAAATGTGACATCTGCTCTGAGGCACGGTTTTCGTGGGGATTGCTGAAGGGGGGCATGCAGGTATTCCCTGCCCTTCACAAACCCCTTCAAAAGCATCAGCTGCGGTCTGGATGGCGGGTGAGGCCCCCACAAAGTGCCGGGACACCAGTCGGCCGTTTGCCTCCATCCCGCTGACGGCATCATCTCATCCGGGCGAGGCGGCGCCGTGAGTGGGAGGCGGATCAGCGCTGAAACGTTCAGGTTATGAAACGGCAGAAATGAGTAATATGTTTCAGTGAGGCGATGGATTTAGGGCTACTATCCCGTTCACATGCCTCTTTTCAGCGTGATCGGTTCACGTTCGTTTGCCCACCTGCCCAGGAATGACTGGAGGTACACCCCAAAGAAAGCACAGAAGAGT
The DNA here is from genome assembly GCA_012511245.1 of Methanomicrobiales archaeon. Classification (GTDB taxonomy): domain Archaea; phylum Halobacteriota; class Methanomicrobia; order Methanomicrobiales; family Methanoculleaceae; genus Methanoculleus. Next base: position 11,728 of record JAAZGM010000112.1, read on the forward strand.
CCCCCTATTATCGCAAAAAGGATATACAGCACGCCGTTCGCACTTGTTATGGGAAATCCGACGATCTCGCTGCTGATCGAGAGGATATACACGCTTGCCCCGTAAGCGATAGCCCCGATAGCCAGGACGAAGAATGGCAGGGCGATAACACGCTGGATTGCCTCACGCTCGTTTAGGAAGACATCGATGATCTTTCCCACCGATGCCACAAGCCCGGCAGCGGTGAACCAGGCGATGGAACCGTAGATGAACGCGAGCAGCTGGATGACGATGCCGAATGGCGAGTAGTACTCAAGAAAGCTTATGAGCCCTAGGATAATTCCAACGATACCAAGCAGTATCGCAGCGATATAGGATACAAACGTGAACCTCCCGCCGTGGAGCGATGTCTTCAGCGAGGTGACCAGATAGTTGAAGAATTCGTCGATCCCCATACCCTTGAAGAGCAGGTATGTCCCTATGACGCCGATGACGACGATGGTCGCACCTTCCGGGTATCCAAGCAGGTAGCCTATGGCGTAGAGAAGCATCGCGAGGCCGAGCGGGACGAGCACGATCTTTGAGACCTTTGGGTCATCGAGAAGGCGCCTCAGGATGTAGTATGTCCCCTCAAGGTTCGGCATCTGGTTGACAACGACCCTCCGCACACTGCTGACCGGCACCCGGGACTGGATGATCGGCAGGACATACTCGTCCTCAGCTCCATCCGTTACGATAACACATGATGTAGAGTCCGTTGCAGAGAGGATTGAGTCAAGGCTGGACGCTACCCGCCGATCGCCCTCGATCAGGTTCATGTGGTTGCCACAGATGACGGCAACAGCGACCTCTTCTCCTTTTTTGGAGAGTTCGTCGTAGAGTTTGATCGTCTCAAAGATTGCGTTGATGTCGGAGTCCTCGGGATCTGCCAGAGCAAGTGAAGTCGCTGCATGAAGACATGCCTCCCTGCCCACGATAGGGCCATCGATCCCGGCCTTAAATCCGAGGTCGTCATCGCGATCGACACAGAGGACCAGCGTCCGCTCTTTTGCCATTCAATAGAACATCGCGTCTAACCTATTAAATGATTTGCAGCGCAGGAAAAAAGTATTAGATGAGTTTTGCGCGCTGAAGCAGCAGCAGATCGTCGGTGGTGATCTTCTCACCGTCACGGAACTGCTGGAAGACGCGCTCTGCCTCTTTTCTGACAGCCTTCTGCTCCTTTGTGACTTTGGTCTTCCTGGTCTTCTTCCGGAGACCCGATATGACCTTGTCATAGTCGCGGAGTTCTTTCTGGCAGGCGATGAACTGCTTGTGCTCTTCATCAGCAGCTTCCTGGGCTTCGACAAACTGCTGGTGAGCCTGATCGGCCTCCTCACGGGACTTGTCGGCCTTTCTATAGGACTCCACCATCAGATCGTGGTGCTGCTGCGCGGCTTCAGCCTTCTCGGTGACATCCTTGTGGATCTCAGAGGCCTGTCTCCGAAACTCGCGAGCTTCGGCAAGTTTCGTCCGCATCTCCTTGTTCTGCTCGAGTTCGGCCTCCTGATCTTTTGCCGCCGCCTTGAGCTGCTTGATCTTCTCGATCAGTTCCCGCTCTTTGTCGGTGCTGTAGACCTCGGTCTGCTGTTTGAACTCCAGGTGTTCAATCTGTTTCTGCAGCTCCTTGATGCCCCGGTTCTGGAGGTTGCCGTGCTCCCGCTTGAATGACTCAATATCTTCGAAAAGCGCATTTGCTTTATCGTTGTATTCATTCCTCTGGTCTTTCAGCGCCTGGACGTCCTCGTTGATTGTATCCCGCTGCTCCTTGTGCTGCTGTGCCTCCTCGACAAATTCGCGGGTCTGCGTGTTTAATGTGTTGCGCTCGCGTGCATTTTTGCTGGCAAGTGCGTTCAACTCGTTGCGCCGGTCTTTGTGCTGTTCAGACTCCGCAAGGACTTTCTTTCTCTTCTCAATCAGATCGTTCAGCATTCTTTACCAATCCTCGACATTCGGTACCTGTCTCATATCTCCGCCAGCAAAAGGCCGCTTCTGTGTGCTGCAGGGAGGGCGCCGCAGGCTCGTGTAACAGTACACCACAAGAAAAGACGTTTTCGGACTCGAAATCGAGACCGTCGTTCACCTGTCTGCTCATGTGTTCAACCTCGGTACTCTGGCAATCGCAGACCCGTTGGGCCTGTGCCCTGCATAATACACCCCGTGCTGGAGGGATTATACAAGAACGTCTATAATTCTAACGTCATCTGTACTATTAAGTATTTCGTAGAAGGGCCGGGAAGCACATCGCCGCCAGCTGGACCCGGCCAAAGAGGTGGAAAAAGATGGTTGGGTATTTTAGAGGAAATCGATGACGGGTCCACCACTTGTGAAGTCCCTGCCACCCCTGCCCGGGTGCCTGCCGGAGGATGCGCTGGACCGCTGCACTGCCGGCTCGTAGGTACGGTTTCCGAGGATCTGTGCACTTTTTACACCGGTCATGACCGCCATGACGCGAACTCTTCCCTCATAATCGCTGTTCACCCGTGCCCCCCAGATGACGTCCGCGTGGGGGTCGAGTTCATACGTCAGGGAGCTTGCGATCTCTTCTGCATCCTGGAGGGTCAGGTCGTTCCCGCCTGTGATGTGGATGAGACTTCCGGTTGCCCCACGATAGTCGATGTCCAGCAGGGGGTGGTTGAGGCACTCGTGGACGACACTCTCGGCCTTGTTCTGCTGCTTGCTCTCGCCGACGAGCATAACAGCGACACCACCCTTGCTCATGATGGCACGCACATCGGCGTAGTCGATATTGATAAGCGAGGGCTCTGTGATCGTCTCGCTGATGCCCTTGACTGTCTCTGCGATGAGCTGGTCCATGACCGAGAACGCCTGGCCGAGCGGGAGGTTCGGCACGTATTTTATGAGGCGGTTGTTGTCGAGAACGATCACCGAGTCGGCGGCCGCCGAGAGCTGTTCAAGCCCCTCCTCTGCACGAAGAAGACGGGCTTTTTCAACCTGGAAGGGATAGCTGACCATGCCGACGACGATCGCGCCCTGTTCTTTTGCAATCTGAGCAACGACCGGGGCGGTACCCGTACCGGTGCCGCCACCCATACCGGCCGTGATGAAGACCAGGTCGGCATCGCAGAGGAGGCCTTCCAGGGTGGGCCGGGCCATCTCGGCTGCACGTCTGCCGACATCAGGGAATCCGCCGGCTCCAAGGCCTTTGGTGAGTGATTTACCGACAAGGACTCGCTTGTCGGCCTGGATCATATCCAGGTGCTGTTTGTCGGTGTTGATCGCTATCGTCTCGGCACCGTTGACCTGCATGTGGTACAATCGGTTGATGGTGTTGTTGCCCGCGCCACCGCATCCTACGATGACAATGCGTGGTTGACCGAGGATGTCGTCTTCACCATCAGTTATATCTGTCTTCAGGTACTTTTCCCGTTCTGCGTGTTTTAACGCCTCGTTGATGATCGTCTGCATCACCTATACCTCCTAAACTTTGAATGAAATCTGGTCGGCTTCGCGTAGAACACGGTTTCCATGCCTTTCAAGAAGTGCCCGGACAGAATACCTCACGGCCTCCGATACCGTGGGGAACTCGCCAGCTTCCACCAGCTTCTCAAGCATCTCAACCTGCTGTTGTGGCAATCTGATTGTAATCCGATCCATCATTTCAATCACACACATCTGACATATGGCTGCTTCATGTCAGTCAATTGTCAGACAATCGTGATCCTTTCGTCTGACTGCATCAGATAAAGCATAATAACATGTGTATGGTATATATGTCTACCGATATGTGATTTTCTTCAACATAATGGTTTTATGGATAGCAGCCGACAACGTATCTTCAAAGAGTTGCCACAGATATGAGAAAGAATCTCCCTAAAAGGGCGGAACATGGTGGTCGGGTACGCTGGCATCGCACCCCGGGCGGGAGTGAGCTGCTTGATTTCAGTGCCAACATCAATCCGTATCCTCCGGTGTTCTCCTGGATGCCGGACTCTTCAGCGCTGAAGGATTATCCTGACGACCATTATGAGATGCTCAAAGAGGAAATAGGCAGAACATTTGGGCGTGATACCGCAGAAATCGCCGTAGGCAACGGTTCTGTTGAGTTGATCCGCGCATTCTGTTCTGCCGTACTCGAAGTGGGCGATACCGCCTATATCGAGCCGCCGACATTTGCCGAGTACGAGATGGCAGTGAGGCTCGCCGGCGCCCGGTGCACGGTGGATGATGATGGGGCTGTCGTCCGGTTCCTCTGCAACCCGAACAATCCCACCGGGAAACTCTGCTCCCGTTCAGATGTCCTCCAACTGCTTGACGGGGTTGCCGAGCGGGGGGCATACCTCTTCCTCGATGAGGCATTCATCGAACTCGCCGACCCTGCCCAGAGCATTGTCGACGTCCCGCACGAGAGCCTCTTTCTGTTGCGCTCCCTGACGAAGAGCTTCGCCGTCCCGGGCATCCGGTTCGGCTACGCCTTTGGTACACCCGATCTCATCGAGAAGGTGGAGACGATGCGCCTCCCCTGGACGGTGAACACGTTCGCCGAATCCTTCGCTATCGAGGCGTTCCGGAACTATGATCTCCTTGAAGAGTCGCGGGAGCGGATAGCGCGGGAACGTATCCGGCTCACTGCCTGCCTGAGTGAACTTGGTCTCACCTGCGCGCCTCCTTCTGCGAATTATATCCTCCTGGAGGTCCCGATGGAGGCGAAGGTGCTCGTCGATCGACTCCTCTCCTGCGGTATCCTTGTGCGGGATTGCCGGTCATTCGGGCTCCCCCATCACATCCGCGTGGCCGTGAGGACCTATGAGGAGAACAGGCAACTCATCGAGGCGCTCGAAGCATGCTTGCCCTGATCATGGCCGGGGGGCGGGGTTCCCGCCTCCAGATGGGCGAAAAACCGCTTGTCACCATCTGTGGAAAGCCTATGCTCTCTTACGCTGTTCATGCCTTCGCTGCCGCAGGCCACGAGGTGGTCGTGGTCGCCTCGCACAAGACGCCGTTCACCAAGAATTGGTGCCGGGCGCAGGGCATAGCCCTGTACGAAGCGGAAGGGCTCGGTTACGTCGAGGACATCAACGCCGCTGCCGCAGACCTGGAAGCGGGTGGGATACCTTTTTTCACCGGCGTCTCCGATCTCCCCTGTCTCACGCCGGATATCGTCACCGGGATTGAAGATGCCTGGCGCCGGGCGGGAACACCGGCATGTTCGACGTGGGTGCCCCGCACCCTCTGTGAGGAGCATGGTTGCCGCACACAGTATACGGAGGTGGTCAACGGTGTTCCGGCCTGCCCTGCCGGAGTCAACATACTGACAGCAGGCGATTCCGGTGCCCAAAATGAGCTGCAACTTCTCCTGCACGATAGGCGGCTTGTCTTCAACATCAACACCCGTGAAGAACTGGCGCTGGTGCAGAAGTATCTCTGCCGAAAACAGAGCGTGTAATCCCCGGGAGTTGCTCCCGGCTCGAACGGGAGCAATATGTGCCGATACGCTACGAGAGCGCATCTTCCCCGGTAGGCGAACAGGAAGGGTGTTCCCTGGAAGGAGGCGTGCGGGGAAACTGTATTATCGGACCATCACCTACCCATATATATGGAATCCTGCCGGGAAATCGAGCTAGAAGGTCATATCATCGATTCAGGCGTCATGACCCTGGTGTTTGACAGGATCATGGATATGGGCGGGGAATTCGAGATCCTCACGTTCAATGTCGGGAAGCTGAAGACGGACACGAGCTACGCACGCCTGCGTGTGACGGCGCCCGACGATCACCTGCTCGATGCTATCCTTTCAGAACTGCACCGTCTCGGTGCGCGCGCCCCCGAGATCGGCGACGTCACCCTCATACCATCAGAGGGCGACCGGATCCTGCCGAAGGGGTTCTACTCGACCACCAACCATCCGACATTTGTAAAATACCGGGGCGAATGGCTGCCCGTCGAGCATATAGAGATGGATTGTCATATTGTGGTCGATGAAAAGGAGAAGCAGGCGATATGCACTCCTATATCGAAGATCCGGGCAGGGGATGCCGTCGTCGTCAGCGAGACCGGGGTTCGCGTCGTCTATCCTGAGCGGCCGAGGAAGGTCAGCACATTCGAGTTCATGCACGGGACGGTCTCATCCGAGCGACCGAGCGCCGCGATCATCGGAAAGATCGCCCGCGAGATCCTGGTGTCTAAGAAGCGAGGCGAGAAGATTGCGCTCGTCGGCGGCCCTGCCATCGTCCATACGGGAGTGGCCGGCGCTCTTGCAGAGATGATCCGTGAAGGATATATCGATGTCCTCTTTGCAGGGAACGCGCTCGCCACCCATGATATCGAGTCCAACCTCTTCGGCACGTCGCTCGGGATGAACGTAAAAACGGGCACACTCGTCACCGGCGGGCATAATCATCACATTCGCGCCATCAACGAGATCATGCGGGCGGGCTCCATCAAGAACGCGGTCGACCAGGGGGTTGTCACCGGCGGGATCATGTATGAGTGCGTGAAGAAGGGTATCCCGTTCGTGCTCGCCGGCTCCATCCGGGATGATGGCCCGCTCCCCGACACAATCACCGATACCATCGAGGCGCAGGATGCCATGCGCCGCCACATCCACGACCTCGGGATGGTGGTGATGGTCGGAACGCTCCTTCACTCGATCGCCGTCGGGAACTGCCTCCCCTCATACGTCAAGACCGTCTGCGTCGATATCAACCCTGCATCGGTGACGAAACTGATGGACAGGGGCACGACGCAGGCGATCGGTGTCGTGAGCGACGCGGGGACGTTCCTCCCGCTGCTCTGCGAGCAGCTCGGGGAGTTGAAGGGGCTTTAGGTTACCATCCAGGGTGTGACCTGTTGCTCCGGATTTGCAGCCCGCCCCTTTCTCCCCCGGGTGCCCTTGGCGGGAGGTGGCTATCTGAAAAAAAGATCTGATGGCCTGTTAACGGGTGAGCGGCATACAGAACGGTTCTTCCTGCTCCAGCACGAACTCCCACTCTTCTTTGCACCCGCACTCTGTCTCCGCAAGGGCGCGCAGGAGTTCGACGTCGCCGGAGAGCGAGTAGTCGGCGATCCCTTTCACGATTGGGCCATCGCAGCTGCCGCAGTTGTGCGGCCCCCGCATCTGTCCGCCGCCGACGGGATCGCAGAGGATATGCACCGGGGAGGCGATAAGTACGTCGAGGACGCTCCAGAGGTACGGCGGCCGGTATGCCTGCTGCTTCCAGAGGTGTTCGACCTCAGTCCTGCTCTGGACGGTGCAGAGGTTCATGGAGATGCTGTCTGCAACGGAAGCGACATCCCTGATCGAACGTAGCATGTCGTCGCGCGCCTCGCGTTCGGTCAGGAACGGCGGTTTCATCAGGAGGTAGGCCTTCATGCCCGCGCCGGCGGCGTGGGCGGCCTCTGTAGCGCGGAGGAAGTCGGCATACAAGAACCCCTTATCGATGCTCCTCTCCCTGATGAGATCGTTTGTGGTCTCAAGACCCACGGCAACGTGGAGCGGTTTATCCCAGTCGCCGGTATCGATCCCCTCCCGAAACTCACGGACCGCATCGATATCGACGTACTCAGGCCGGGTCTCGGCGCTCACGGCCTTGCCACGGAACGCCACTGCGACTGCGCGCCTGACCGCGGGGGGGCACTCACCGGG
>JAAZGM010000002.1 GCA_012511245.1 Methanomicrobiales archaeon
ACCGCTGCCGGCGCACCCGTGCCGGACAACCAGAACGCCATGACCGCTGGCCCTCGAGGGCCCATGCTGATGCAGGACGTCTGGTACCAGGAGAAACTCGCGCACTTCAACCGGGAGGTGATCCCGGAACGGCGGATGCATGCGAAGGGTTCCGGCGCCTTCGGCACGTTCACCGTCACCCACGACATCACCCGGTTCACGAAAGCGAAGATCTTCTCCGAAGTGGGGAAGAAGACCGAGGCTTTTGTGCGCTTCTCGACCGTCGCCGGCGAGCGTGGTGCGGCCGACGCGGAGCGCGACATCCGCGGTTTCGCGATGAAGTTCTACACCGAAGAAGGGAACTGGGACCTGGTCGGCAACAACACGCCCGTCTTCTTCCTGCGCGATCCCCACAAGTTCCCGGATCTCAACCGCGCCGTCAAGCGCGACCCGAAGACGAACATGCGGTCCGCCAGGAACAACTGGGATTTCTGGACGTCGCTGCCTGAGGCGCTCCATCAGGTGACGATCACCATGAGCGACCGCGGTATCCCCTACTCCTACCGCCACATGCACGGCTTCAGCAGCCACGCCTACAGCATGATCAACGCGCAAAACGAGCGTGTCTGGGTCAAGTTCCACCTGCACACCCAGCAGGGCATCAAGAACCTGACCGACGAGGAGGCCGAGGCGATCGTCGCGAACGACCGCGAGAGCCACCAGCGCGACCTCCTTGATAGCATCGAACGGGGCGAGTTCCCCCGCTGGACGATGTACATCCAGGTGATGACCGAGGAGCAGGCGAAGAAGATGCCCTACAACCCCTTCGATCTCACCAAGGTCTGGTACAAGGGCGAGTTCCCCCTGATCGAGGTGGGCGTCCTCGAACTGAACCGGAACCCCGAGAACTACTTCCTGGACGTGGAGCAGGCTGCGTTCAACCCCGGCGCCGTTGTGCCGGGGATCAGTTTCTCGCCCGACAAGATGCTGCAGGGGCGTCTCTTCGCCTACGGGGACGCGCAGCGCTACCGCCTGGGTATCAACCACCACCAGATCCCGGTCAACAGCCCGCGTTGTTTCGTAAATCCCTCCCACCGCGACGGTCAGATGCGGGTGAACGACAACGCCGGCTCCGCCGTCGGCTACGAGCCGAACAGTTTCGGCGAGTGGCAGGAGCAGCCCGAGTATAAGGACCCGTTCCTGGAACTCTCCGGTGCGGCGGGAGCCTGGAACTTCCGTGAGGATGATTCCGACTACTACACCCAGCCGGGCAAACTCTTCCGCCTGATGAGCCCAGAACAGCAGCAAGTCCTCTTCGAGAACACCGCGCGCGCTATGGGAGATGCGCCCGAGTTCATCAAGGTCCGCCACATCGAGAACTGCTCAAAGGCCGACCCGGCCTACGGGAAGGGTGTCGCAGATGCGCTCGGCATCCCGATAGAGAAGAAGTAGCCCGGAGATCCGGGCCGTCTCCCCTTTTTTTTACCGTTCGACAAAACAGAACGGGTCCTCTGCAGCAAGGTCGCCGCCTGCCGCATACGCCCGCACCCGGCAGCCACCCCCGCAGAGGTCGCGGTAGCCGCACCGCCCGCACTTCCCGGAGAGATCCAGTGGTTCTGCCCTGAACCGGGCGAGAACGGGGTTCTCTGCATCCTGCCATATCCGGGAGAACGGCTGGTCCCGGACGTTCCCGATGAGGAACTCGGGCGACCGGGCAAACTGGCAGGGGTAGACGTTCCCCTTCGGGTCGATGTTTGCCACCCGCTTGCCCGCGCTGCACCCACCGTTCAAGGATCTCACCAGCGCCTCTGCCCCTGCTACATCGGGCGACCCGTCCCGCTCCATCGCACGGAGGAGGTGGATGCAGTCCTGCGGGGCATCGACGGTCAGGAACTCCATGGCCCCGGGATCGGTCTCCGCCGCCCTCCGGTAAAGGAGGGTGAGCGCCTCGTCCACCTCCTCCGGCCCCACCTGGAGCCGGTCGTATGCCTCGTTCCCCCGCCCGCTCGGGACGAGCCAGTAGAGGCAGAACCGCGAGGCGCCGAGCGTCTCCGCAAGGTCGACCAGGGCCTCGAGTTCCTCCATATTTTTCCTCGTCAGGGTGACCCGGAGGCCGGTCCGGATGCCGGCCTCCCGGCACCGGGCAAACCCCTCAACAGCCCTCTCAAACGCACCTTCCCTCCCCCTGAACGCGTCGTGAGTCTCTGGTCCAGCGCCGTCGAGCGATATCCCCGCGTAGCCGATACCCGAGTCCTTGATCATCCGGGCGGCATCAGGGGTGATCAGGGTGCCGTTCGTGCTGAGCGCGGTTCTGATCCCGCGCTCCGCTGCCGCACGTGCGAGTTCCGGCAGGTCTTCGCGGAGGAGGGGCTCGCCGCCGGTGAAGAGGATGAGGGGAACGCCCGCCGCGGCGAGGTCTTCGATGAGCGCGAGGGCTTCCTCGGTCGAGAGTTCCCCGTCCGTCCTCGAGTTCGGCCCGGACCGGCTGTAGCAGTGGGCGCAGGCGAGGTTGCACCGGTCGGTGAGGTTCCAGAAGACGACCGGCCGGTAGTCCTGCATGAACGCGAGGTACTTCCCCGGCACCTCGGTAAGAGGCCTGTTCTGGTGGCGCATAACGCCGCTAACTGTTCCCCGCCCATGCATACACTGTGTTATCCTGTTCACTGTAGATCGCCTCCGTTCTCGTTAATGCGCACGTTCGGCACCCTCTTGTACTCCTCGGTACTGAAGAGCACGATATAATCGCTGCACTCCGCCGCCCGGGCCATCTCCTCGACCGCAGCGAGCACTTCCTCCCGGCTCCTCCCGTGGTGCACGGTATACAGGGTGTACTCCCACCTTCCCGGCACCGGGCGGCGCAGGTAACAGTGGGAGAGCCCCGGAGCGGACGAGAACCGGGAGAAAGCCTCCTCGTCCCACCCCACAGGCGGCCGCCACGCGACGAGCGCGTTTGCCGTGATCCCGACGA
>JAAZGM010000113.1 GCA_012511245.1 Methanomicrobiales archaeon
GACCAGAACCTCGGCGGACATGCCTACGCCATCCAGTATACCACCGACGCCCCCCACTGGGGCGGGCTATCCGGGTGCACGTTCGAGGAGGCGATCAGCTGGGGCAAGGAGGCGCCCGAATCACCCCGGGTCCAGTGCTTCTGCGACGCGACGATCGCGCTTCCCATCGTCGCATCGGGGCTGATCGGGAGCGGAGTCGAGCGCGCCCGCCGACCTTCCCGATCACCACAATGATTATTAATCAATGGGGCCAAAATAAGTAGGCACAAGTCATAGAATGCTGTGTCTGGAGCAGCACATCGCGTGTTGCGAGTGTCGAAAGATGCGAAGTTCTATGTTGAGGTAGCCAAGCCTGGTATGGCGCAGGTTTGCTAAACCTGTGTCCCCCTGGGACTCGAGGGTTCAAATCCCTCCCTCAGCGCTTTCACCGACAACGTCGATGATGAGGCGATCACATGGATGATGAAGAGATAAAGTACTTTGTTCGAGTCAGAAACACTGATCTCGACGGCACCAAGGCGGTGCATATCGCACTGACCGGGATCAAGGGCATTGGTCCGCACACGGCGCGCACCATCACCGCCCTTGCCAACGTTGACCCCCGTGCCGTGCTCGGCAAACTCGACGACGAATCGGTCGAGCGGATCTCGAGCGCCGTCGAGACCTACACCGAGAGCGTGCCCGACTGGATGGTCAACCGCCAGAAGGACGTCTACACCGGAGAGGTTCGCCACCTCCTCGGAACCGACCTCACGATGATGAACGACGACGACGTCAACCGCATGAGGAAGATGCGGAGTTACCGCGGCATCAGGCACGAGACCGGGCAGAAGGTCCGCGGCCAGCGCACCAAGTCCACCGGAAGAACCGGCACGACCGTCGGCGTCAAGAGAAAGAAGGATTGAGTGGTGATTGAATGGGATATCCCGGAAAGAACTACAAAACGTATGCAACGCCCAAGCGGCAGTTCGAGAAGACCCGGCTTGAGGACGAAAAGCGGCTCATCATCGATTACGGCCTGCGCAACAAGCGCGAACTCTGGAAAGCCCAGAGCGTGCTGCGAAAATACCGCACCGCCGGCCGTGAACTGGTGGCGCTGCGCTCGGGCGGGCTCAGCACCGAGGACTACCTGAAGAAGCGGGACGAGCTCGTCAACCACCTTTACCGCTACGGTCTCGTCGGCGAGAACGCCGATGTCGGCGACGTCCTCGCGCTCAAGGTCGAGCAGCAACTCGACCGCCGGCTCCAGACGCTGGTTCTCCGCAAAGGGCTCGCAAGGTCCCCGAAGCAGGCGCGCCAGTTCATCACCCACGGCCACATCGCGATCAGGGGCCGCCGGGTGACCATCCCGAGCTACCGGGTCGAGAGAGTCGAAGAGGCCGAGATCAGCTACTACGGCCCCTCCCCGCTCACGAACGACGTTCATCCCGAGAGAGGCCGCATCGCCCGCGCAGGAGTGAGGTAACATGGCAGAAGAGAAATGGGGCATCGCACACATCTTTGCCTCCTTTAACAACACCATCATCACCGTCACCGATCTCTCCGGAGCCGAGACGGTCACAAAGAGCAGCGGCGGTATGGTCGTGAAACAGGACCGAAACGAGAGCTCGCCGTATGCTGCCATGCAGATGGCGATCCAGGTTGCGCAGAACGCGCGCGACAAGGGGATCACCGGCGTCCACGTGAAGGTCCGCGCACCCGGCCGGGGCAAACAGCGGAGCCCCGGGCCAGGCGCCCAGGCGGCTATCCGCGCCCTTGCCCGTGCAGGGATGAGGATCGGCCGCATCGAAGACGTCACCCCGGTGCCTCACGACAGTATCCGCGGCAAGGGCGGCCGGAGAGGAAGGAGAGTGTAATGGAGATAGCGTTTTCTCGACTGGACGAGAGAGTCGCTAAGTTCACCCTGAGCGGCGTCTCGACATCGTTTGCCAATATGCTCCGGCGAGCGATGGCCAGCGAGGTGCCGACACTTGCCATCGAAGATGTCCGCATCTACGACAACACGAGCGTCCTCTTTGATGAGATGCTGGCTCACCGCCTGGGACTCATCCCGCTCCGGACCAACCTCGAGACCTACAAGCCCCGCAGCGAGTGTTCCTGTGAAGGCGCGGGATGCGATGCCTGCACCGCGACCTACACGCTCTCCGTCGAAGGGCCGAAGATGGTCTACTCAAGCGACCTGATACCACAGGACCCCGACACAGCGCCGGCGGAAGAGGACATCCCCATCATCGAACTCGCAAAAGACCAGAAGATCGTGCTCGGCGCATACGCCGTCGTCGGCACCGGGAAAGCGCATGCCAAGTGGCAGGCAACGACCGCCTGCGGCTACAAGAACTACCCGGTGATCACCATCGACGCACGGTGTGACGGGTGCGGCATGTGCATCGACGAGTGCCCGCGAGACATACTCGAGGTGGCACAGGGGAGAGTCCGGGTCGTCGAAGGGCGGCGAGAACTCTGCTCCCTCTGTAGACTCTGTGAACGTGCATGCCTTGCCGGCGGTATCGGCACGGAGGCGGCCATCCGGATCAGCACGGATGACGAGAGATTCATCTTCGTGGTGGAAAGCGACGGCTCGATGCCCGTCCGCGAGATCATCGAGAGAGCGCTACAATATATCCAGAAATCATCAGACGACCTGATAGACGTGATGAACGAGATTACGGGAGAGGGGACTGAATGAAGAAGACAACCGAGAACAAATCAAACCCCCGGCTGACCGCCCTCATCGTGACGCTCAAAGATGCGTCGCGTGTGCACGAGGCGAACATCTGGCGCGAGATTGCAAAGAGGCTGGATGCCCCCCGGAAGAACTACGCAGAGGTTAACCTCAGCAAGATCGACCGGTACGCGAATGAAGGCGAGACGATCCTGGTGCCGGGCAAAGTGCTCGGCAGCGGCGCGCTCAGCCTGCCGGTGAAGATCGCTGCACTGGACTTCTCTGAGGCGGCGGTGAGCAAGATCACCGGCGCAAACGGGACGTGCATGACTATCGAGGACCTCGTCAGGGACAACCCGACGGGCAGCAGGGTACGGATCCTCAGGTGAGACGGATGGTTACAGTTATCGACGCAGACGGATTACTGCTCGGAAGAATGGCCAGCATCGTCGCGCAGCGTGCGCTTGCCGGCGAAGAGATCGCCCTCGTGAACGTGGAGAAGGCGATCGTCTCCGGCAACAAGGCACAGGTGCTTGCAAACTACACCACGAAGCGCGAGCGCGGATCCCGCGAAGGCGGCCCGTTCTTCCCGCGCAGGCCCGACCATATCGTCAAGCGCACCATCCGCGGGATGCTGCCTTACAAACGCGAGCGCGGCATCGCTGCGTTCAAGCGAGTCAAGACCTATGTCGGCGTTCCGATGGAGTTTGTCGGGATGGAGACGGAGACGCTCGACGCGGCTCACATCAGCCGCCTGGGCAACACACGGTACGTGACGATCGGGGCGATTAGCAGCAGCCTCGGAGCAAAATACTAATGAGGTGACAAAGTGGCAAAGATCATCAATACAAGCGGCAAGAGAAAGACGGCAATCGCCCGCGCGACCTTGAAGCCCGGCAACGGCCGGGTCCGCATCAACTCTGTGCCCCTCGAGGTCTACGGGACGGAACTCGCCCGGATGAAGATCGCCGAACCGCTGCTGCTGGTTCCAAACGCGCTCGACGGTGTCGATGCAGCGATCGATGTCGCCGGCGGCGGCACGATGGGACAGGCAGAAGCGGTCCGGACAGCGCTTGCACGAGGTATCGTGGAGTGGCACAACGACCCTGCGATCAAGGACGCATACCTTGCATACGACCGGACGCTGCTCGTCAACGACTCGCGGCAGAAAGAGACCAAGAAACCGCACGGCCCGGGTGCACGCGCAAGATACCAGAAGTCCTACCGGTGAGGAAAAGAGATATAAGGGATGCTGGACCATTATTATGATACCCGTACGATGTTTTACATGCGGTAAGGTCGTCTCTACAACCTGGAAGGAGTTCAAGGAGAGGCGGGATGCAGGCGAGGATCCTAAACGGATCCTCGACGAACTCGGCCTGGAGCGTTATTGCTGCAGGCGGATGCTGCTGACGCACAAAGAAGTGGTGGAGGACCTGAACCCGTATCAATGAGGGGTCGTGGGGTAGCCTGGCCATCCTATGGCGTTCGGGATGCTGTAACCTGAGTTCAAATCTCAGCGACCCCATTTTATCATGAATGATTTTGAGGGAGACGATGGAATCATATACCCGGTATGAACGGGCGCGGATCGTAGGGGCTCGTGCTCTTCAGATCTCAATGAGCGCACCTGTTCTTGTCAAAACACCAAAGACAGAGCCGCTCGAGATCGCACTCGAAGAATACGAACGAGGCGTGATCCCTATAACGGTGAAGAGAAAGTAGTGATCTGATGACGACCATCGAACAGATTGTCCTGAGAACTATCCTGGATAGCCGTGGAAACGAGACGGTCGAGGCCGAGATCTACACAGATTGCGGTTTTGGCCGTGCTGCGGCACCGAGCGGGGCGAGCACCGGGACCTATGAGGCAAAGGTGCGGCCGACGCGCGCGGCTATCGAGGATGCACAAAAAGACCTGATTCCATCGCTCATCGGTGAAGACACCCGCGATCAGATCACATTCGACGCACTGCTCAGGGAGAGCGACGGAACGGCCGACTTCAGCTCTATCGGCGCAAATGTCGCCGTAGCGCTCTCACTTGCGTGTGCAAAGGCCGCTGCATCCTCGCTCGGCCTTGAACTCTTCCGCTACCTGGGGGGCACGTTTGCCTCCGAGACACCCCTGCCGCTCGGCAACATCATAGGTGGAGGCGCGCATGCCCCAAACGCCACATCCATCCAGGAGTTCCTGGTGGTTCCCACCGGAGCATCCGGCGCGACGGAAGGCGTCTTCGTAAACGCCGCCGTCCACAAGACCGTGAAGAAGATGCTGCAGGAACAGGGCAGACTCTCCGGGAAAGGGGATGAAGGCGCCTGGGCACCTGCCATCACCGACATCGAGGCGTTCGAGATCATCGCAGACGCGATCAACACCGTCTCGGACGAGACGAACGTCGAGATCCGGATGGGTATCGACGTAGCGGCAAGCGAGATGTGGAACGGCAAAGAGTACCGCTACAAGGATGCGGCACGGAGCCGGGAGGACCAGGTCGCCTACATGGCCGACCTCGTCGACCGCTACAACCTCATCTACATCGAAGACCCGCTCTTCGAAGAGGACTTCGAGGCGTTCGGCGACCTGACCGAACTGGTCGGGGACCGATGCCTCATCTGCGGCGACGACCTCTTCGTGACCAACGTCGAACGGATCACGAAGGGCATCGAGATGGGCGCGGCAAACTGCGTCCTGATCAAACCAAACCAGATAGGGACGCTCACCGACACCTTCGAGGCGATACGCCTCGCACAGGAGAGCGGGATGGAGACCGTCATGAGCCACCGGTCCGGGGAGACGACCGACGCGACGATAGCACACCTTGCAACCGCGTTCGGATGCATCTTCCTCAAGACCGGCGTGGTCGGCGGTGAGCGGATAGCCAAACTGAACGAACTGATTCGCATAGAGGAGCTGATCTAACTTGACAGGAAACGAACTTGAGATTGAACTGAAAGAACCGCTGATGCCCGTCGAGGAGTACCTCGCGGCTGGTGTGCACATCGGCACCCAGCAGAAGAGCAAGGACATGATGAGGTTCATCTACCGCGTCCGCGGGGATGGACTCTACATACTGGATATCCAGGCGACCGACGAACGGATCAAGACCGCTGCGAAGTTCCTCTCGCAGTACGAGCCTTCGAAGATCCTGGTCGTCACCTCCCGGCAGTACGGCCAGTACCCGGCAAAGAAGTTCGCCGACGCCATCGGCGGCATGGCCGTCATCGGCCGCTTCATCCCCGGTATGCTCACCAACCAGCGCCTGCACGGCTTGAACACCTACATCGAGCCCGACGTCGTCGTGGTGACCGACCCCATCGGCGATGCTCAGGCGATCAACGAGGCCGTCCAGACCGGCATCCCCATCGTCGCGCTCTGCGACACGAACAACATGACGAAGTACATCGATATGGTCATTCCGACGAACAACAAGGGCCGGAAAGCGCTCTCGGTGATCTACTTCATCCTGGCAAAAGAACTGCTCCGTCTGCGCGGCGTGACCACATCGCTCACGCCCGAAGACTTTGAGACAGAGTTATAAGATCCGAAGCACAAGAGCTCAAACGTTGATGGATATGCGACCATGCAGTGTAGCGGGAATGTTTTATCCTGCCGAGCCCAGGCATCTGGAGCAGCTGCTGGAGGCATTTTTCCGGAAAAAGGACCCGGGGATACGATCCCTGGGGATCGTCTCTCCCCATGCAGGATACATCTACTCAGGAGAGACGGGAGCCTGTGCTTTCTCTACCATACCACCTGATTTTGACGGCACGTTTCTGGTCATCGGCCCAAGCCATCGTGGATACACGACATGCGCCTCCGCCGTACCGTGGGCAACACCGCTCGGGATCGTCGATGTCGATACGGAGTTCATCGACGCGCTGGATATCGATATAGATGAGGCGGCGCATCAGGACGAGCACTCGATCGAGGTGCAGATGCCGCTCATAAAATACCGGTTCCCGAGAGCCAGAGTCGTACCCATCCTCATGGGAGACCAGAGCTACAGGGCAGCAGAAAGCCTTGCGGAACGCCTCCTTCAGACTATCGAAGAGACAAAACGGGATGTGCGGATTGTCGCCTCAAGCGACTTCTCCCATTACATCCCCGACGAGACTGCCCGGCAGCAGGACCTGTACGCGATCGACGCGCTCAAGACCCTGGACATACCCGAGTTTTACCGGCGGCTCCAGGAGCGGCACGCTACAATCTGCGGCTACGGCCCGATCGCGGCCATGTGCCTTGTGTGCCGTGCGCTCGGTGCGGAGAGGGCGGAGCTCCTGCGATACACGACCAGCGGCGACGTGACGGAAGATTACAATCAGGTAGTGGGGTATGCAGCGATAGCGGTGGTCTGATTGGCAACATGGAGCGCACCGGGCAAAGTCTTCCTGTTCGGCGAGCATGCAGTGGTCTACGGAAAACCCGGGGTCGCCATGGCGATCAAGCCCCGGGTCTTCGTCACGGTGAGGAAAACCCGCAACCCGACCCACCCGAAGTCGCCCTACATCGACGAGTGCTTCAAGATGATGGATGTCCGGGGCAGCATCTATGTCCGCTCCCAGCTCCAGAGCTCGTCGGGACTCGGGTCGTCGGCCGCGGTGACGGTGGCAACGCTCTCTGCGATCAACGATGAGTTCAACCTCGGACACAACCGCGAGTACATCGCCGAGACGGCGTTTGCCATCGAGAAGAAAGTCCAGAAAGGGCGGGCAAGCCCCACCGATACCTACGTCTGTGCAAACGGCGGCATGGTGCTCATCACGGGAAACTCCAGACGGAGACTGCCGCCGGAGAACCTGCAGATCGTCGTGGGAAACAGCATGGTGCCGCACAGCACGGCAAAGATGGTAGAGGCGGTCGGAACCCTGCAGAGAAAGCATCCCGATATCGCAAACCCGATCCTGGACTCCATCGGGGCATTGACGCTTGCCGCCCTCCATAACATCGGCAACCCGAAAGAACTCGGGCAGTATATGGATATGAACCATGCCCTCCTGGAAGCGCTCGGCGTGGGACACCCGGTGAGCAGCAAACTCGTGCTTGCGGCACGGGCAAGCGGCGCCTACGGTGCGAAGATCACCGGTGCCGGCGGCGGCGGATGCATCGTTGCCCTCTGCCCCCGTCGCGCGAAGAGCCGGGTTGCCGGGGCGATCGAGGCCTGCGAAGGAAAAGCCATCATCACGACGATAGATACCGATGGTGCGAGAAAAGAGAAGCATGACTGAGAGCGTGGTGCTGAAACTGGGCGGGAGCGTGATCACCGATAAGTCGGGGGAATGCGCCATCGATCACGCCCGCCTGCGCGAGATTGCGGAAGAACTCGCCGCACATAGAGAGCCCGCTCTCGTGCTCGTCCACGGCGCGGGGTCATGCGGGCATCCTGAGGCCCGGCGGTACCGGATCAACGACGGCCTCACCGCAGAGAACGTCCCCGGTGTCTACGAGACACATACCGCCGTCTCAAGCCTGAACACAGCGGTCGTCACCGCCCTGCGGGATGCGGGGGTCGAAGCGATCGCCGTCCACCCCCTCGACCTCGGCCTCGCTGAGAACGGGCGTCTGGTCTCGTTTGAGACCCGCCACATCGCCGAAATGATAGATTACGGTATTGTACCCGTGCTGCACGGCGACGTGGTGATGGACCGTCTCCGGGGCTCCTGCATCGTCTCAGGCGACCAGCTGGTGACCCACCTTGCCGCTGCGCTTGGGAGCAGGCGCGTCGGGCTTGCGACGGACGTTCCCGGTGTCCTCGAAAATGGCGCAGTCGTCCCGCGTATCGACCGGAACACAATAGAATCGCTCGATGTCGGCGGATCAGGCAACACCGACGTGACCGGGGGCATGCGTGGCAAGATCGCTGAACTCCTGGCTCTTGCCGATGCCGGCATCGACTCACATATATTCCACGTCTCGATGATCGGCCGGTTCCTGGACGGTTCCGGGCACGGTGGGACAACGATAACCGCAAAGGAGTAAACCATGACAGGAGAGACCGCCACATCCTCAAGAAAACGGGAACACCTGCAGATATGCTGCGAACAGCCCGTCGAAGCCGGTGATGCTGGATTCGGGGACGTGCGCCTGGTTCACAACGCCCTTCCCGAGTGCGATATGGATGCTATCGAGATGCGGACACGGTTCCTCGATAGAACGCTCGGTTCCCCCCTCTTCATTGCAGCGATGACCGGAGGACATCCGGATACCCTCGAGGTGAACCGGCGGCTCGCACGGGCCGCCGAGCGGTACAACCTCGGTATGGGTGTCGGTTCTCAGCGAGCGGCATTGGAGAAGCCCGAACTGGAGGGAAGTTTCACCGTTGTGCGGGAGGAAGCGCCACACGCCTTCCTCTGCGCAAACCTGGGAATCATCCAGCTCCGTGACCACGGTATCGAGTGGGCGGAACGGGCTGTCGAGATGATCGACGCACAGGCGATCGCCATCCACATCAACTCGCTCCAGGAAGCGATCCAGCCGGAAGGCGATCATAACGCAGAGGGATGCATCGAAGCGCTGCATAACCTCTGCACGGAGTTCTCCTATCCCGTCATCGTGAAGGAGACAGGTTCCGGCATATCTGCCGGAACTGCAAGGATTATCCGGGGTGCCGGAGCAAGCGCCATCGATATCGGCGGCTATGGAGGCACGTCGTGGGCAAAGATCGAACGCCTGCGGGCGGACAGCCCCGAACTCGCCGATCTCGGGGAGAGATTCCTCTCGTGGGGCATACCGACGGTGGTGAGCCTCTGTGAGGTGCGGGCGGCAGGAGGCCCGATCATCGCGACGGGCGGACTCCGCTCGGGCGTCGATATCGCGAAAGCCGTTGCTCTCGGGGCGGACCTCGGGGGCATGGCGCTCCCCCTCTTAAAACCGGCCATGGAGAGCGATGATGCGCTCTTTCGGGCTATCGAGGAGATGCATCGCGAGCTTCGCGTGGCGATGTTCCTGACGGGATCCGGGTCTATTGCGGATCTCCGGCATGCCAGGACGTATATAACCGGCCTGACCCGGCAAATGATTGAAACCAGCGACTAACAACAAAAAAGGCAACTCAACAAGGAGAGGCTACATGGATATTGAGATCATAGCAGTTGGCGGATATAGCGAAGTCGGTAGAAATATGACTGCCGTCCGCTGCGGAAAAGAGATTGTCATCTTTGATATGGGTCTTCGGCTCGACCAGGTGATGATCCACGAGGATGCTGATATCGAGAATATGCATTCCCTGGACCTGATCGAGATGAAGGCCATTCCTGATGATACCATCATGAATGCAGTCGAAGGGAGTGTCAAGGCTATCGTCTGTTCACACGGGCACCTTGATCATATCGGTGCGATACCCAAACTCGCGCACCGCTACAACGCCCCGATCATCAGCACACCGTATACCACGGAACTGATCCGGCAGCAGATCGCAGGCGAACAGAAGTTCGGGGTGAACAACAAGCTCTTTGCCCTGAAGTCCGGGCAGCGCTACACCATCTCCCCGCACCTGACACTCGAGTTCGTACGTGCCCAGCACTCGATCATCGATACCGTCTTTCCGGTCCTGCACACCCCACGGGGAGCGGTCGTTTACGCAAACGACTTCAAACTCGACCGGACACCGGTGCTCGGGGAGCCGCCGGACTTTGCAAGGCTCCGCCAGATCGGAAAAGAGGGCGTCATCGCTCTCATCACGGAGAGCGTCAACATCGCCGATAAGGGACGCTGTCCAAGCGAGAGGGTCGCACGTGATCTTGTGCGGGACACCATCACAAGTTACGAAGACGACAAGAGCGCCATATTTGTCTCGACGTTCTCGTCGCACATCTCCCGTGTCAAGACGATCGCCGAGTGCGCCCACGAGATCGGGAGGAAACCCGTTCTCCTCGGGCGTTCGATGGAGCGCTACAGCTCGACCGCCGAACAGCTCAAACTGGTCGGGTTCCCCGAGACGCTCTCGATGTTCGGCAACCGCCGGACGGTCGACCGGACACTGCGGCGGATCATGAAGACCGGGAAGGACAAGTTCATCCCGATCGTCACCGGCCACCAGGGGGAGACAGGCGCCATCCTGACCAGGATCGTTATGGGGGATACCCCCTACAAGCTGGAGAAGGGCGACAAGATCCTCTTCTCAGCGAAGGTGATCCCGAACCCGATGAACTTCGGGCAGCGGTATCTCGTCGAAGCGCGGGCAAAGATGGCGGGCGTGCGGATCTTTGATGAACTGCACGTCTCCGGCCACGCCTACCGCGAGGACCATTACGAGTTCATCCATCTCTTAAACCCCCAGCACATCATCCCGTCTCACGGAGATATCGGCATGACCGGGGAGTACGCGAAGTTTGCAGAAGAACTCGGGTATACCCTTGGAAACGACCTCCACATCATGCGGAACGGGAAGAGTATCCTGATAAAGTAGGAGAAGTGAACATGACGACGCTTGAAGATTACCTGGAGATGAATGCTGAGCGGATAGACAAGGCACTCCACCGCTACTTCGGGGACGTTCACGGCGACCTCTTCCGGGCGAGCGCCCACCTGCTGCTTGCAGGCGGCAAACGCCTCCGCCCGGCGGTCGTCATCCTCGCCGCGGATGCGGTGAGGAAGGGGAGCTCGGACGACCTGCTCCCGGCGGCTCTCTCGCTCGAACTGACCCACAACTTCACCCTCGTCCACGACGACATCATGGACGGCGACGCCTCACGGCGCGGTGTGCCGACGGTGCATACCGTCTGGGACGAGCCGACGGCGATCCTTGCCGGGGATGTCCTCTACGCAAAGGCGTTCGAGTTCATCTGTTTTGCAGAAGCAGCGGATGCCGCCAAGATCCGGGCGACGAAGATGCTCGCACGGACGTGCACCGATATCTGCGACGGGCAGAGCATGGATATGGCGTTTGAGAAGCGCAGCGACGTTGCGGAGATGGAGTACCTGGAGATGGTCAGCAAGAAGACCGGGGTGCTCTACGGTGCATCCGCCGCCATCGGCGGGATCCTTGCGGGCGCAAACGCCGTCCAGGCCGACGCCCTCTACCAGTTCGGGGTGAACAGCGGTATCGCCTTCCAGATCCAGGACGATCTCATCGATCTCTGTGCAAGCAGCGATGCGACGGGGAAAGATCAGGCGTCGGACATCCGGGAAGGGAAGCAGACCCTGATCGCGATCCGGGCACGCGAGAAAGGGATCGATCTCGCACCCTACCGGAGAGAACTCTCCGGAGACGAGATCGACGCTCTCATCGCCCTGCTCCGGGAGTCGGGCGTCATCGACGAGGTCAGGGCGGTTGCCGTCGAGCGGGCGGAGGTCGCAAAACAGGCGCTCTCGGTCATCCCCGACTCGGAGGAGAAGCGGCTCCTTATGGAGATAACCGACTTCTTCATAGCCCGGGGCAACTGATACCATGGAGTCCGGTATCGAGCACCTGCTCTTCATCTACGCTCTCCAGAACGCGGTGAAACACGACGCACCCCCGAAGGCCGGGACGGTCATCGGCACGGTGCTCGGCAAGCACCCCGAGTTCCGGAGCCGGGCACGCGAGATCGGGCCGCTTGCGGGGAAGGCCGTCGCAGAGGTGGCGGGGATGAGTGCGGCGGAGAGGAAGAGCCGCCTCGAAGAGATCGCCCCCGAACTCCTCGCCGAACTCTCCGAGACGCACGAACACGTCAGGGAGCTTCCCGCCCTCGAGGGCGCGGAGAACGGCGTGGTGATGCGGTTTGCACCGAACCCGAGCGGGCCGCTCCACCTCGGGCATGCCCGGGCCTCCATCCTGAACGACTACTACGTC
This sequence comes from Methanomicrobiales archaeon, assembly GCA_012511245.1. Classification (GTDB taxonomy): domain Archaea; phylum Halobacteriota; class Methanomicrobia; order Methanomicrobiales; family Methanoculleaceae; genus Methanoculleus. The sequence continues at coordinate 12,433 of JAAZGM010000113.1, forward strand.
AGGCGTTATGGCGGGCGATACGTTCTCAGGATCGAGGACACCGATCCGCGGAGGGTCGATCCCGAAGCGTATGAGATGGTGCAGGAGGATGTCGCGTGGCTCGGGCTCGGGATAACCGATATCGTCTACCAGAGCGACCGCCTCGATATCTACTACGACTGGTGCAGGAAGCTTATCGAACTCGGCGGTGCTTACGTCTGCGTCTGCGACTCCGAGCGGTTCCGCGAACTCAAACTCAAGGGGAAATCGTGCCCCTGCCGGGACCTGACGGTGGAGGAGAACCTGGAACTCTGGCAGAAGATGCTCGATGGGGAGTTCTACGAGGGCGATGCGACCGTCCGGGTGAAGACGGATCTCGCCCACCCCGACCCGGCTATGCGGGACTACTCGGCGATGCGGATCGTGAACACGCCGCTCCACCCGCGGGTGGACGCCACGGTCTTTCCGCTGATGAACTTCTCGGTCGCGGTGGACGACCACCTGCTCGGGATCACCCACGTCATCCGCGGCAAAGACCACATCGCGAATACGCGGCGCCAGCGCTATATCTTCGATTATTTCGGCTGGAAACCGCCGGTCTACCGCCACTACGGCCGGATGGGGATATCGGGTGTCATCCTCTCGACCTCAGGGATGCGCGAGGGGATCCAGAGCGGCCTCTACACCGGGTGGGACGACATCCATCTCGGAACACTCCGGGCGATAGCGCGCCGCGGCATCGAGGCGGAAGCCGTCCGGAACGCCATGACCGATATCGGCATCGGGGAGACCGATATATCGTTCTCGTGGGAGAACCTGTATGCCAGGAACAAAGAGCTCGTCGACCCGAAGGCGAACCGCTACTTCTTCGTCCCCGACCCGGTCGAGGTGACTGTCGAGGGCGCACCGCCCCACGAAGCCCATGCAGCCCTCCACCCGGGCGATCCCTCCCGCGGAGCCAGGGTTCTCACGACCGCCGGGAGGGTGCTCCTCCCGCGGGCGGATATCGAAGGCCGGAGCATGGTCCGGTTAAAAGACCTCTACAACATCAGGATCGTGTGGGACGGCGATGAACCGCACGTCTCTTACGCGGGCGACTCACTTGAAGAAGCGCGAAATGAGAAGGCGCCGATCATCCAGTGGCTGCCGGCGGACACAAAAATGCCCTGCACACTTCTCCAGCAGGACGGGAGCCTTGAAGGGTTCTGCGAACCGCTCGTCGCCGGAGAGAGAGATAACGTCGTCCAGTTCGAGCGGATCGGGTTTGCCCGGATCGACTCGGTCGAGGATGGCCGGGTGAGCGCGTATTTCGCGCACCGGTGAAGGCGCACCACCCACCCCGTTTTTTGCCCTGCCCTGCGAGCCCCGGGTATCACGTCACCGTTTCTCCCACTTCAGGAGTTCTGAGACCTCCGAGAGGGTCTTTCCGCGCCGGATCTCCTCGCGGATCCGTTCTTCGCTCTTTTTGACCTCCATCGCGCGCCGGGCAACCTCATAAGCCCGTTCCCGGGGAACCACGACGACACCGCTCTCGTCGGCGACGATCCAGTCGCCGGGCCGCACCTCCTGCCCGCAGCAGGAGATCTCGGCGTTGATCTCCCCAAGACCCTTCGGGTCTCCGGCGTTCGGGACAGTCGCCGTTGCAAAGACCGGGAACCCCATCTCACGGATGTCGTCGACGTCCCGGGCGGCTCCGTCGATCACGACACCGGCGATCCCCCGGTTCTTTGCGGAGTGGGTGGCGAGTTCTCCCCATGGCGAGATGTCCCGCCGACCGTCGTTACTGATGACGAGGACGTCCCCCACCCCCGCGATATCGATCGCCTCGACGGGTTTTGCCCAGTCGCCGGCGACCGTCCTGACCGTCACCGCAGGGCCGACCGCTTTTACCCTGCCGCAGAGGGAGGTGATGCCCGCCATCGCACCCTTCCGGTGCATGGCATCGGTGACGTTCGGTGCGGAGACCGCTTCGAAGAGACGGCGGATGGCAGCATCCGGGCTCTCCTCCTCCCGCGTCCGGATCTCGGGCCGGTCGATGGCATCCCGGACCCGTCGTGCCGCCCCGGCAACATCGGCGGCCTTGATGATGTTTCCGCCCACAATGACGATCGAGGCGCCGGCGGAGACCGCTTCGGATGCCGTCTCCGCGTCGAGTCCGCCGGCGACGGCGATCGGGACACTCACCTCGCCCGCAAGACGGCGGAGGAGGTCGAGGGATGACCGGCCTATCATCTGCTGGTCGATGCCGACATGGGCGTTGATATAATCGACGCCGAGCGCCGCAAGTTCCCGCGACCGGGTAAGAGGGTCGGCGATATTGATGAGATCGGCCATGAGCCGGACACCGTATTTGCGGGCGGAACGCACCGCCTCGGCGATGACGGTGTCGTCGGCGTCGGCGAGGATGCAGACGATGCCGGCACCGGACTTCGCCGCCATCTCAACCTCGACGGCACCGGTATCGGCGACCTTCATATCCGCAACGATCTCGTGGCCGGGGAACCGCTCCCGGAGCGTCCGGATGGCCCGCATCCCTTCGCTCTTGATCAGGGGTGTCCCGGCCTCTATCCAGTCCGCACCGCCACGGACCGCCTCATCTGCGATCTCTACCGCACGATCGAGCTCGAGGAGATCGAGCGCCACCTGGAGAGTTGGCGTTGCCATACAGTACAGTATGGCGAGAGTTCTATTTATCTGGTGCCGGGCCGGGGAAACCTATATGCTGAAGGATGATTGAGGGGTCGCCAGCATGGATGTGATGATGGATGGTCGAGATCGGTTATAAACTCGCGAGCGAGGAGCACGCGCCCCTCGATCTGGTCTGCAACGCCCGTCAGGCGGAAGATGCGGGGTTCTCGTTTGCCATGATATCGGATCACTATCACCCCTGGACGAACCGGCAGGGGGAGAGCCCGTTTGTCTGGGGCGTGATCGGCGGCATATCGCAGGTGACGATGGACCTGAACCTGGTCACGGGCGTCACCTGTCCGACGATGCGGATTCACCCCGGTATCATCGCCCAGGCAGCCGCAACCGCCGCCGCGATGATGCCCGGGCGGTTCGCGCTGGGCCTCGGATCGGGGGAGAACCTCAACGAACACGTCTTCGGTGACCGATGGCCGCCGGCGCGGGTCAGGATTGAGATGCTCGAAGAAGCGGTGGAGGTGATCCGGCTGCTCTGGGACGGCGGGATGCAGAACTTCTACGGCGCCTTCTACACGCTTGAGAATGCGCAGATCTTCTCGCTCCCGGAAGTCCTCCCCCCCATCTATATAGCATCGGAAGGCCCCGTCAGCGCATCCATGGCCGCACAGGCCGGTGACGGGTTCATCAACCCGGGCAGCAACGCCGAGAAGAACCTCATCGTCTTCCGGAACTCAGGCGGCGAAGGCAAACCAGCATACGTCGAGGCCTCGGTCTGCTGGGCGGAGACCGAAGAGGTCGGACAGATGACGGCCTACGAAGAGTGGCCGACTGCGGCAAACACCGGGGAACTCAACCGCCTCCTCCCCACGCCGGCCCACTACGAACAGGTGGCAGAGATGGTGACGGTGGAGGATGTGGCAAAGCACGTGGTCTGCGGCCCGGATCCGGAGGCGCACATCAGAAAGATCGAGGAGAACATCAAGAAAGGGTTTGACCATATCTGCATCCACCAGATCGGGCAGCAGCAGCGTGAGTTCATGGAGTTCTACGAAAAAGAGGTCCTCCCGCACTTCACGAAGTAGCAGCCCGGCAGGAGTCCCCCCTATAAAGATCCGTGGGTCCGGCAGGATCAACCCTATTTTGTAGATCATTCTGCAATCTCTCTCGTAATCTCCCCCTCTGGTTACAGAGCATATGAGTATAGCATCTGCACTGGAGACCCTGACAGAGAACCGCGCGCGGTTGCTCACCGGACATCGCGATGGCTACCACTCCCTCCTTCCAGCGCGGGCGGGGTGGGGCGACAGGAACGAGAGATGGGCAAAAACAGGGGAGCAAAACCCCCCACATCAGCCCACCATCCCCAACGGCGATGTCCACCACGGTCCAGTGTATGGGAAGACTCTGGAGAAGAACCATGCACGGCTTTCCCTCGGATATCGCCATGACTGCCCCCGCCCCCTGGGGGCGGGGGAGGAGGCCGAAGGCCGGGCGGGGTGGGGGCGACAGATATGCTGCATTAACAGGAGCCACTGGAAAAGCCTTACAGGGCAGAGGCAGGGGAACAAAACCTCCCGCATCAGCGATACCCACCACAATCCACTGCGTGGGAAGACGCCGAAAAAAGGTGGCATATATGTCGCCTCCTCGGATACGGCTTTCGTGGGGATATCGCCATAACTGCCCCCGCCCCCTGGGGCGGGGGAGGAGCGCCGAAGGCCGGGCGGGGTGGGGGCGACAGATATGCTGCATTAACAGGGGCTACTGGAAAAGCCTTGCAAGGGTAGAGGCAGGGGAACAAACCCCCCCACATCAGCGATACCCACCCAATCCACTGCATGGGATGTATAGGAAGATGCCGAAAAGAGGTAACATAGATACCGCCTCCCCGGATACGGCTTTCCCTCGGATATCGCCATGACTGCCCCCGCCCACTGGGGCGGGGGAGGAGCGCCGAAGGCGCGGGCGGGGTGGGGCGATAGATATACCAAATTGGTGGGGGCTACAGGGAGAACCATACAGGGTAGAGAGAGACGCGACCGGAATGGGGGCTATAACCACAACCCGGAAGACAAATAAGAAGATCCCCGGACGAGTATAGGCGAGATCTCGCAGAATAAGGGTCAAGCATCCCCGACCGGGAGTACGCCACAAAAGGACTGATACATCCGGCGGTCAAAGATCGTATGCGATACGATGAGCACGGTCCGGAGCCCCACAGATACCCGCCGGGTTTGTTCCCGCCTGCGGGCAGCAACAACGCGAAGAGAGCTCGCAGCAGCCCTCTACCAGGAGGTATCACGGTACTCACTCCTCGACCTTCAGGCCATGCGCGCAAGGGTGGAGCGGGACCTCCGGTCGGTTCCCGCCGGATACCGGCAGCGCCTCTACCCAAGCGTCATGGAGCAGATATTTGCAACGCACCATACGCTCATATCCACCATGCGGCGCAGCGGGGCGGACGTTCCGGATGAGTCGCTCCCGGTCGAGTTCCAGGACTTCTGCAACATGGTCGAGAAGACGTGCCTCCGCGAAGGAGAGGAAGAGCACCTCGAACTCCTCTACTTCCTCCTCGCCGCCTTCAACCTCTTCGCACTCTGCCGCCCCGCCCACCCGGTCGGCACACCGTTCCCCGGGGGGTCCGAGGTCGAGAGCAGGAATGGGGAGTACCTCTGCCCGGTCAGGGAGAAGGCCGACGACGTCGAGAACGCCCTCTGTCCCTACTGCCCGGCAAAACAGAGCGATACATAATGTAAAAAAAAGGGTTCCGGTCTTACTCTTCTTCGTAGCGCTCGAAGAACGCGACCTCATCGAGATCCTTCTTCTTCTTGATCTGGATCTCCTCGGGGTATCCTGCAGGCACGAGCGCAACAAGCGCATACTCCTCAGGGACGTTGAGGAGTCTCCGGACATCCTCGGCATAATCCTTCTTCTCGCCCGCGACCCAGCAGGTTCCGATACCCCACGACTGGAGCGCAAGGATGATCTGCATCGTCGCCGCGCAACAGTCCTCGAGGTAGTACTTAGCATCCCTCTTCCCGAAGACTGCAAAACAGATCGGCGCATCGGCGATGAACCGCGCATTCTCAGCAAGACCGGCGATCGCCTGCAGCGTGTCGCGGTTCTGGATCGTCCCGAAGAGCCAGGGCTGCTCGTTTCGTGCCGTCGGAGCAAGGCGAGCGCAGTCAAGGGCGTCCCTGACGATCTTTTCCCCAACAGGGCTGTCCTTGTACTTCCGCACGCTGTGCCGGCTCCGTATCACAGTGATACCGAGATTGACCGTTCCACCAATCGGACTCATGCAACGATGGTGGGTATTCCAGAACTAAATACCTTGGGGAGACGGAAAACCGGGGAAGGGGCTCAGAAGATGGCCTGCAGCATCCCCAGCATGTTTGAAAAGCCGCCTCCAATGACCGCAGCCGGATCGATCCCGAGCACCGGGAAGATGAAGACGAAGTAGGCAATGGTCCCGAGCGTGCTCCCGACGTTTGCAAGAGCCGCGACCAGCACCACGCGAAAGAGCGGGATTCGCCGCATCTCCGAGAAGGTCTCCGCATCGATGATCTTGCGGAAATCCCCAACAGCAGGCTTACGCACCTTCGCCTCGACGATGGCCGCAAACCAGCCCGCCGCAAGCATGGGGTTGAGCGATGTCAGCCAGGAGACCGCAAACGCCGTGGCGGCCGAGAGGGGATGCCCGCCGGCCATCAGGGTGAATACCGCACTCAGGACGCCGTTGATCACGATCCAGTAGAAGAGGGCGGCGAGCAGGACGTCCAGCCCCAGACCCGAGAAGGCTATCGCGGCGATCAGGAGGATGAAGAGGACGGTGACGGCCGCCCCGAGGATCTTTCCCCACGGCAGACTCTTCACCCCGGCGGTCAGGGTTGAGAGAGGGGGCAGCGTCTCCGGTGCGTCCAGGTACCGTTGCACCCCCTGGATATGCCCGGCGCCGACGACCGCAAGCACCCGGTCATACCGGCTCCCGAGCATCAGGATCTGGTGGGCGAGGTAAGCGTCCCGCTCATCGATCAGGGCCTGGGCACCCCGGGGGGAGAACTTCCGGAACTCCTCCATCGCGGCGCTCACGACATCCTGGTTCGTGAACTCATCCACATCGATCTCCTGCCCCTCGACGCTCACGAGCGAGTAGATCAGGGCGCCGATGAGTTTGATCTTCTCCCAGATACCCATCTTGCCCCAGAACCGGGAGAGCGTGATCCGGATATCCCGGTCGATAAGCGCCACAGGCTTCTGGTGCGCCTCGGCCTCCTCGATCGCAACGAGCATCTCGGAGCCGGGTTTTACGCCGGTCTCAGCACCGATCCGCTGCTGGATGTAGGTGAGCACCCACTGAACGAGGAGCTGGCCGAAATTTCCGCCCTTCAGGATATCGGTGATCGAGGGCTCGGCCGTCTCCTCAGTGAGCGCAGTGAGCCTGCCCCGGTCGAGCTCGACGCCGACGACATCGGGCTCGAACCCTTCTATCGCGGAGCGAACCTCCTCGATACTCTTCTTTGAGACGTGTGCCGTCCCGACAAGGTGGATCTCAGCCATCGAGCACCTTCATACCTTCACTGTCGATCACGGCGCGCTTCCCCGGCGGCACCACCGCCTCCCGGAAGACGGCGCGGATACCGGCCTCCTCCTCCGCCTCGGCTGCCTGCCGCCTGCAGAGATCGGCCGCCGCATCGTGCGCATCACAGGGAGAGAGCGGTGCACCGAGACCGGGGCACTCTGATACCGCAAGATCGTCGTCCACCAGCATGAACGGATAGGTGCGGCAGATCCAGGGGCGGTGAACGTAGATCGAGCACCGCCCTCCGTGGAGGAAGATGCAGGCCTCATCGGTTCTCCGGATGCACCAGGCAAGAGTATACTCGCCGCCGGTTCCGGCGGTGATGAAGTCGGGATAAGGTTCAGCGATCTCCTCCCAGGCCATGCCCGTCGCCGCCATGATCGCCCGGATCTCCGCCGGGCTCACCAGAACGAGGTTCGAGTCCTCCGCGACCCGGCGGCAGCAGGCACCGCACTCCCGGCAACAAAACCCGATCGACTCGATCCGGCCAGTAACATCATCTACTTCGAGCATGGGATGGTAGGATGTTGAGAAGGGATCCGCCCGTCAACGGCCCGGCCGACCTCCAGGTGCCGTAGGACACCACAGAGGCGCTCATAAGGGGACGCCATCGTCTCCACGCTATAGATATCCGGTTCTGCGGATCTCCAGAGGATCATATGGCTGGACAATCCATGGTTATTGACCACGTAACGTGGAAGCATTGCTTATAGATGGATGTAAAAAGGTATAGTCCTTCCTCAGGCATACCGCTCGACGAAATCAAAGACCTTCCGGGTGATCTCTTCAGGACTGTAGCCCATGAGGTATGCGAGCATCAGGGCTCCTCCTGCCCCGGTCCCCTCCTTGACCTCACCGATACAGTAGCGGGCGAGTCCGGCGTGCCCGATACCGGCAAAGTCCGGGTCGACATAATATGCAGCGGTGCCGAGATCGGCAGCCGACCGGGCGAACCGGGCGGACGGATCATCCCTGACGTAGACCGTCGTCGCAAGCCGCGGCACCCGTTTTCCGAGCCCTTTCAGGACGGCGGCAACGGCGAGCATCTGGGTCCCGCCCGCAAAGAGAACTTCGCCCGTGTAGGTGCTTGCGATCCCGGCAGCGACCGGCATCATGGGATCGCCCGCGGCACGGAGGATATCAAGAGGGCGCTTTGCACCCGTCGCATCGATCCGGGCAAGCGTCTCACGGCAGACGGCATCCTTCAGCCCGAGAGGGTTGTCTGCAAACGCGCTGCTGACCGAGGCATCGTAGCCGAGCGCACGCAGGACACAGAGGGCGGTGGTCGTCCCGCCCGGGACACACTCCCCGAGCACCAGGAGATCGCTGTACTGCGAAAGGAGCCTCCCGATCGCCTC
>JAAZGM010000114.1 GCA_012511245.1 Methanomicrobiales archaeon
CCCTGCGGGATGCCGACGAGGGCGGTCGTCACCCCGGCGACGGCATCGGCGGGGAGGTCTGGTATCCGCGGTCGACCGGCGGGCATGCCCGGAGGGGGTGCGGGGCGGGGGATATAGGTTGCCCTGCTGGTGAGACATCGGCAACTATCCGAGATCTCCGGATAGTTGATAGGGAGGCGGTCGGGTGTTTCCCCGGGTGGTGTGGTCTAGCTGGTCGTGACGTCGCCATGTCAAGGCGGCATCATACCACTGGACCATCGGACCGGTGCCGGTGAACACCTTGCATCATGAGGATTCGGCGCCACCCTAGCGCCGGGTTTCATGCCTCCTGATTATCGAGACCTGACCCTGCGGGCTGTCGCACTTCGCACCTTCGCATGACTGGTTGACCAAGTGTGGGAATCCCGAAGAGCAAGGTGTATGTGTTTATCCCAAAACGAGTTGATGCCTCATACATGAAGATATTCCTTACGTGTTGCAGCGGGCAGAAGGATGACAAATTTAAAGAAAACAGCAAGGCAGTGACGCCTGATAAGTTGTATACGAGTGAAAGAATCCAGAAGTTCATTAATGCATGCAGGAAGGCCGGGGCATTCTGGGCGATCTTTTCTGACGAGTACGGGGTATGGTTCCCGGGGGAGCGACGGAAATGGTACGATAAACCCCCAGATGAGGTTACTCCTGCAGAGTTTGAACAGCTCGTCTCCGGAGCCGAGAAGAGTCTGGAGAAGTATGAGGTCTTCTTCTATGGGGAGATGGGTGGTCCGAAGTTCCATCAAGTATATCGGGCCCTCATAGAGAGGCTCAAAGACGCCGGAATCAAGATCACGCTCTTCAACGATCTCGATAATGTCCCTTCTCTGGCCAACGAAGTGGATGATATTTACAATCCCCAGAGCGGGGTGCTGTTCCTCACAATCTGTTCCTTCCGGAAGGCGGAAGAGGGTTTCCCATACTATAATGATGAAGATACAATCTGTGCGAGACACCTCCCTGATCGCTGCACTCAGCTCGTATTTAGGAGAAGAGAAGTTTTTGATACACTGGATCACGGCAGGATCTTTTTTGACAAGGCAAACCAGAAAGGTCATCCGTATAATCGGAACCTGGTACGCAGTCGAGACTTTGGCGGCTCCGAAGAGGGATTTTATCTTCCTGCGCTCTGGAGATATGAAGGACGGTTTTACCAGAGTCTCAATGTTCGTGGTAAAAAAGCTGTGCTGAACTCCGAGCACCACTTTCTGATCCTATCCGGCCTCTACGGGATCATCACTCCTGTCGATCCGGTGCAGCTCTATTCAATACCGCTCTACGACGACGATCCGGTTCAACGAATATGGCGAGATGACGACTTCCTGACGAACGTCCTCTTCGACTATGTCAGATCCCGGGGTATTCGGCGGATTTTTGATTTTACCGGCATTTACTACTACCGGGATCTCATCAACTGGCAGCGGTTCAAAGGAATGATTGAAGAGAGCGGGATTGAGTGTGACGTCCTGCACGTCTTCTCTCCGGTTGGTGCAGGTGACAATGCTCTCTCTGCGTTTGGTGAGAGCATCTCTCAGCAACTCATCCACTACACCGAAGAACAGCTGTACTCAATCGTTCCGGAGGAGTCCGTCGGAAATGTGTATTTCAGGGCTATCTATGGGGTTCGCGAGGGACTGGCGAGCGACTTTCCGACCGGTGAACCTATGATAGCACTTGAAAAGATTACCGATCCCAATGCAGAGAGGATCCTGGCAAGCGCGGATCGGGCGACGATCCACTCCTACAGGAACCCGAACAATCCTCCCGATGCAGGTTCATCTCTGATATGGCAGTATGGGAAAGGGCTAAAAAACTGCTACACCAGGAGATCACACGCAAGGCCGGGGATCAACTAAGAAGAGCATACGGAGGAAGTATCCCTCAGAGTGTTCGCTATCGACCCAGAGAGGAGGGTAGACTCTGGAAGCCGTTTTGGTATTCATATCAAGTCTCTGCAAAACAGATCACTCTGGGTCAGTGGAGCCGGTTACCGGACGAGCTGATCAAATATCCTGAAAATACCTTTGCGGTTAAATTGCGCCAGCTACTCGGTCCGGGTTCATCGGGTAGATTTACTGAGGTGATGAAGAAATGCGGTTTGGTGGAAGAGATACGTAACGAGGCGGTTCACCCGAAGGTGATACCGTTCGAAAAAGGAATGGAAGAGCGAAGAAAGGTTGTGCCGACAATCAACACAATTATCGACCTCATATACCCTGATTCTTCCTGACGCCCTGTCAGAGGCATTATGCGGGTGAGCCTCACGGATGGGTGCCGGGGGCGGGGCTTCCCCCGCGCGGGGCGGTTAGTGGCCCTGAGCTCCATCCGTGGGCACGGTCGTCTCCCGCCTCCTCACCACCGCGAACCGGCCCGATAAATCGTGGTTTGTCTATCGCTTCAAAATTCCTTTACGGAAAGAAACAGGTGCTTTTGAGGGGCCTGTACAACAATCACAAGGCTTATGCCCCCTATACTACCACTGTCCCACATACGATCTCCGATCATGGTTCCTACAGGCTTCTCCGGGCAGATGTCGGTATGGGAGCCTGGAGGGAGCGGTATGATCAGAAAATATGGACTATTTGTTGTGGTTTCCCTGCTGGCGGTTCTTGCCTGCCCACCTGTGCTGGCGTCTGCGGTCGGCGAGTACGAACTCGTCGCTACATGGGGATCGCTTGGTGAGGATGATGGGCGGTTCAATAATCCGACCGGGATTGCGGTCGATGCGGGAGGGAATGTCTATGTCGCGGATTATTACAACCACCGGATCCAGAAGTTCGATAGCAGCGGCACGTTCCTCCTGACATGGGGATCATCGGGCTCTGGTGATGGAGAGTTGTACCATCCTGATAATATTGCGCTGGATGCTGATGGGAACGTATATGTGGTCGATATCTCTCGCATACAGATATTTGACAACAACGGGGCGTTTCTTAAGAGGTGGGGACCCTATGACGCCGGCGAGGAGCAACTGCAATATCCCCGTAGCATCGCTTTCGGTGCTGACGGCAACGCTTACGTCGTTACAGGAGGCCGGATCAAGAAGTTTGACAGCGAAGGGAACCTCCTTACTGCATGGGGAGCCCTTGGCACCTATGACGGGGAATTCAACAATCCGGTAGATGTCGCGGTCGATGGCGCCGGTAATGTCTATGTCGCAGACTGTTACAACAATCGTATTCAGAAATTTAGCAGTACTGGTGTGTTCCTCCAGAAGTGGGTATCCCAGGGATATGGTGAAGGGCGGCTTCAACAGCCGAACGGATTGGCAATTGATACTGATGGTAACATCTATGCAGCGACATGGGATAGACCTGTCCTGAAATTTGATAGTTCCGGGAATTTGCTTGCAAAAGCAACTGACACTTTCTATGATAGTAAGAACATAGCGGTCGGTGCTGACAGTGCGATCTATGTCACTAACTCACGTGACGATTGTGTTAGAGTATTCAAGCAATCCTCAGCACCGACACCGACACTGACACCGACACCGACACTGACACCGACACTGACACCGAACGTAGTGCTCGATATCGTGCTGAACAACTCGCGGGCTGACAGTGTCAGTGGCAGATCTGTTTCCTGTGGCACTCCCCTGGCATTTAAGTTGACGAACAACCTGAACGGGTTCAGTAACCTCGATGTCACCACCCAGCCAGCTATCAAGATTGATGTCACCCTGCCCAATGGCGGCGTGACGAACCAATTCGGTGGTGTGGACCTCACGGCCATCTCGATGAACGGCACAACCGTATACATGGCCCCCCTTAATCTGGCGGATGCTCTGGCCGGGACCTACACCGCCCAGGCGAAATGGCCCAGCACCTCTGACTTCTACGGCAAGGGCTTTGACTCCAACACCGTGATCTTCGAGGTTCGTACCAGGTCGCTCGCCATCGAGTCTAACAAGGACAGCGTCGTCCGCGGCAACAGTTTCACCGTGACGATCACTGGCGAGTCGAAGATGACCTATGATCTGTATATCAAGGATGTCGATGGCCTTGTCGAAGGCCAGTACCCCTGGATCCTGGATGGCCAGAACGGTGTTGGCAAGGGAGCCCTCGTCTTCATAAAGACGGAACTCATCAACGCGACTGTTGAGACCAACGCCGGCGGCATGCGGTCTGTTCAGTTTAACACGGACCAGGGCACCGATAACCGGTCGTTCACCATCCGTGTTGAGAACCGGGTCACCCCGGACATTGACTACGATGAAGTCAAAGTAAGGGTCGATAAGGGAAGCGTCACCATCACGTCGTCCGGAACCGGTACCTACTCCGTCGGTGAGGGGATCACCCTCTCCGGTACCTGCACCGACAACAACACGAAGGTTCATCTCTTCATGACCGGTCCGAACCTTGCCTCCTCAAACGGTGTCAACCTCCTGACCCTGACTGCTGTAGAAAACAACAACACCGCCACATTCAACACGGCAGACGTCAAGAGCGACGACTCCTGGTCATTCAAGTGGGACACTGGCGATATTTCGATACTCGGTGGCGCTCTTGATTCCGGTGGTTATACTATCTACGCTGTCTCAAAGCCTCTGGACAAGAGCAGACTCTCTGAGACTGAGTATGCCGCGACTTCCATTCAGTTGCAGCCCCCCACCCTCACCGCCCGGACCTCCGGCACCACTCTAACCCCGGGCAATGACTACTGGATCAGAGGGGTTGCAACGGGCGACCCGGATGCAGTCCAGATCTGGATCTTCGGTCCGAATTATTACAAACTCGGAGTGCCGGTAATGGTGGAGGCCGATGGTTCCTTTGAGTGCATACTTACGGGCGCAGAGACCAGCGGTCTTGTGAAAGGGCAGTACTATGTCGTCGTCCAGCACCCGATGATGAACAACGTGCTTGACATCTTTGAGGGCCCAACTCCTGGATGGATCTCCGGCACGGCCGGGTCTGGATTCACTCCAGTCAGGATCTCCGGTCTCCGGGCTTCCGACGCTGCGACCGCACTGATCTATGCCATTGATTCCCCGAACATCGACGACACCTACGCTAAGTTCTTTTTTTCCGTAGATACCTCACGAATATGGATAGATGGGATCTGTGATCAGACCTACGGGGAGACCTTCACGGTCACCGGCACGACCGGCTACCCGGCAGGCACAACACTGGCTTACCAGATATCCGCAAACGAAGATGGAACGAATGTTCTCTCCGACGAGGTGATCGTAGCCGATGGTGGAGGTTGGAGTTTTGAGGTGGATACGACTGTGATCGGTCCAGGAGCATACTCCCTCAGGGTCACGTCTCCCGATGGCCAAACCTCGATGACCGTGCTCTTCGATGTTTACGATGACGTCATCCACCCCATTTCACCGGTAGGGGCATCTTACCGGGTGGAGAGGACCAGTGTAAACCCCTCCCTTGACGTTCTCTCTTCCGGGGATAGGGTCATGCTTGACAGCACCATTGAGTGCCGCTGGCCTTCATATGGAGGTTATGGATATCTTGAGTTCTCCACTGATCTCCAGGATCCGGTATGGTCCTACACCCTTGAGGTGGGTGAACCGCGGACTTCTGTCGGGCCCATGACTGAATCTTCCAAGTCGTTTGTGTTATCAGATTGGGAGCTAGGTTATAGATCTGGTGATGTTCACGTCCTCCTCTCCCTCGCCGGCACGGTGCCGGATTCGGGAACAGCAAACCCCGCTCTTCTCAGGATATTGGAACGCGATCGCGACAGTAAAATCATCCCCGGCAGCGAATATCGCCTCGGGTTTACCCCCGCCGGGAACGATCCAACCTCGCCCTTTGATGACACTCTCACCTTCCATCCCGGCTGGAACTTTGTCTCGATCCCGCGGCTTCTTGCAACAGGGAACGATACCGCATCGATATTCACCCCCATCGATACCGCCGGCCACTCAGCACTCCGCTACGACACCGCCAGCAGGGCATGGGGAGCCCTCACACCAGACGATCTCCTCGTTCCTCTTGAAGGGATCTGGGTATACTCAACCGGTTCCGTGACGGTCCCCCTTGCCTTCTCGACCGACCTTCCCCTCCCGCCTGCAGAGCGCTCTCTCACTCCGGGCTGGAATGCCGTCGGGATCACCGGCACTGCCTCGCTCTCGGCAAGGGATGCCCTCCTCTCCGCCAGCGGGGGGTGGACGACCCTGATCGGGTTTGATGTCGGGACACAGGCCTTTGAGAAAGCGGTCATCAACGGCGGAAGCGGTGATTACACCGACAGTAGGCCTCTCTATCCCGGCCGGGGCTACTGGCTTTATATGACCAAAGCCGGTAACCTCTGTGCCACCGGGGTGTGATTGAGGTGAGATGGCTCTTCCTCCCTCTCTTCATCGCGGTGCTTGTCGGGACCGCATCGGCCGTTCCCCTCCTCCCGGCAGAATTTTCCGGCACGGTCACGATAAACGGCGACCCGGCGCCGGCCGGGACCGTCATCACCGCCCGGATCGGCGACTGTGACTGCGGTTCTCTCACCCTTGCCACTGCTGGAGTCTTCGGCGGGGATGCCCTCTTCGATCGCCGCCTGATCGTCAGCGGAGGGGAAACCGATGCCGGGAAGACGATCACCTTCTTTGTCGACGGCAACGCTGCCGGAACCACGACCTATACCCCCGGCACCTCCGCAAGCCTCACTCTCGCGGTGACAAAGGGCACGACGCCGGGTAGTTCTTCCGGTGGCGGCAGTCCAAGCGGTGGCTCATTCATGCCTGCAACCCCGGTGATGGCATACACCGGGAGCGGCTCACTCCAGACCGATGCCGCTGGCGCGGTTCAGGTTGAGACCGTCATCACCACTACGGATGGGGACGCCAGCCTCTCCATCGCTCCGGGCGTCCGTGCAGAGGACCGTTTCGGGAACCCTCTCACCACGGTGAGCGTGAAGAGCGTTCCTCCCGCCGACCTCCCCGTCCCCGGTGAGGGGGAGACGCCGGTCGGCAGGGCACTCCAGTGCGAACCTGCCGGGGCGACCTTTGACCCCGCGATCGAGGTCTCGTTCACCCTCACCGCGGAGGAATGGGAACACTACGAAGCAGGACAGTTTGCCGTCCGGTTGTACAACGGTGTGACCGACACCTGGGAGCCCCTCGCAACGACCGTCCACCCTGCGACCCGGACGATCACTGCAACAGTCCCGCATTTTACCCTGATTGCACTCTTCACCGTGCCGGCTGAGGTGACCCTGGTCTCCACGACCTCTCCCACCGAACCCGCGCAGACGCCCGGGCCCGAGGTCTCGGCGACCACCGTGCAGCAGACCGGGTTGCCGCTCTCGTGGCTCACCGCCCTTGTTGCCCTGGCCGGGGTGGCCCTCCTTGTCCATGTGCGGAAGGGATGACCCCCTCTCCCCCTCCGGGTAACACCGGATGCCGGGGGTATAAGTGGATGGGCGCAGCATCACAGAGCAACGATGCATCCGCTTCCCTGGATACGGCAAAATTTTTGCACCATCCGGAAATGCTACGGTGTAGCCCGTATCGGCACCTTCGGATCCGTGGTGGGGAATGAAACCACCGCGGCAAGCGATATCGATACCCTGGTGGAGTTCAGAGATGGGGAGGAGGCCTTCGATCATTTTATGCCCCTCAAGTTCTACCTTGAGGTTTTCCAGGGACAAAAGGCGGACCTCGTCATCATCGATATGTTAAATCCCCGGATCCAGGGAGCCGTTCTGGGTGAAATTGTCTCTCCCTGGGTATTCTCTGCCCAAAACCTCTCCCTGCATCTTTTCACGGCAGGTGAACGACACGCCCTCAATGTTTATCATCCTGCTCTTCCAAGATACCCATGAGGGGATCAAAGCACAATGTTCGAGGTGATTTTACGGTGACTGATATCAAACGGCAGTACATCGTAGCCGATAACGATAGGAAGATCGGGGTTGTGCTCGACATTGAGACGTTCGAGAGAATTGAGGTACTCATCGAGAACTGCGGACTTGCGCAGTATATGGAAGAAGTCGAAGAGGAAGAGACTCTCTCGCTCAATGAGGCACGGCAGTACTATGCGCAGATGAACAAAGGGTAACATGGTTCCTTGCCGGTACAAAAAGGCGTTTTTGAAGGATCTGGCTAAAATTCACCCGGATCATCGAAGGAGGGTCGAGGTTCTGGTGTTTGAGAGGATCCCGGCGTCGAAAGATATCTTTAACGAACTTGACATCCGGAAGATCCAGGGTTATCGGGATTACTATCGAATTCGAGTGGGGGAGTATCGAATCGGTTGTCGGATCCGGGATGGAGTTCTCACGTTCTATCGGGTGAAGAGATCTACGGTGTCTTCCCATGACGAATCTCTGGTTTGCTACCAGTGATCGCCCGGGCTCATCGTCGGGCAGGCCTCTTTTCCATTGTAATTCCACCTACGAGACACCATCTGCCGCATACTTATGGGTATATGTATCTCTACTCATGTGTGTTATCCGATGACGGGCGGCCGCCGGTGCCGGTGCGCTCTCCTTCCGACGGAGACAGCAGAAGGCGAGTCGGCCATGTCGGTGGTAACCCCACCGGATCGAAGGCGCTATCTGCACGGGAGACCGATCTCTATCGCAGGAGATCGATAGTATGAATGAGGATATGCCCGGCGAGGGGCACTGCCGTCGCGGGCGGGGGCGCCCCC
>JAAZGM010000115.1 GCA_012511245.1 Methanomicrobiales archaeon
AGTACTCGTTCGAGGTCTGGAAGCCCGAGGACAAGGAGAAGTTCATCATCGAGGAGAACGGCGAGACGTTCATCTACCTCGTCTTCCACGACTGCATCGTCCGCCAGACGCTCCGGCGCAACGGTCTTGACCAGGGCGGCCCGCTCTGCCAGACACTCTTTGGCTACGTCGTTGGTGCGGTCGAGGAGATCACCGGCAGGAAAGCCAAGCCGGAGATCGTTCACACCGGCCCGAACGCCTGCTTGAAGAAACTGGTTCTGAAATGAGGCGGGGACGATGAAGATTGCTATTGAAGAACTGGCAGGATGTTCTGGATGCACGATAGCGGTGCTCGACCTCCATGAGATGCTGCTCGATGTCGTCGAGAAGGCAGATATCGTCTATTCCCCGGTGATCATGGATGTCAAAGAACCTCCCGAGGGCATAGATATCGCGTTCGTGACCGGAGCCGTCCGAAACGAGGAGAACCGCGAACGCCTCGAGATGATCCGGAGACGGTCAAAGGTGCTTGTCGCGCTCGGGACCTGCGCCTGCTATGGAGGTGTATCCGGGCTCTCGATGCTGAGCTCGAACGAGGACCTCTTCTCCTGTGTCTACCAGGAGACAGCGACCACAAAACCTAACGGGGTTATCCCGACGGATGTGCCGCCGTTCCTCTACCGGGCATTTGCAGTGGGCGACCTCACGAAGATCGACTATTATATCACAGGCTGTCCGCCAAAAGAGGCATTTCTGAGAGAGATCATCCCGGCAATGGTCGCGGGAGACACCCTCGAACTCTCGCGCAAGTCCGTCTGTTCGGAATGTGACAGGAAGATGGGGCCGGTCGAGAACTGGACGCTCAAGCGCCGGCACGAAGGCGTTCCCGACCGTGAACACTGTCTGCTCGGACAGGGCTACCTCTGCCTCGGGAGCGTCACCTTTGGCAGGTGTGAAGCAACCTGTCCGAAGAACAACATCCCGTGCCACGGGTGCAACGGCCCCTCGCTCGACATCCTCCGTGAACCCTGCCGGGACATCTACAACATGATGGTCAGGAGGATCTCGGATCTCACCGATAAACCGCAGAAAGAGGTGGAGAAGGAGCTCTATGATGTCGCACACACGATGTACGCCTTCACCATCGGGAGTCTGATCATGGAGGATAAAGAGAGTTCAAAGATCCGGGATCTGGTGAAGGAGAGGAGCAAATGAAAGAGATCACGATCAGTCCGGTGACCCGGATCGAAGGGCATGCAGGCGTTAAGATCTACCTCGACGACAAAGGGGAGGTCGACTCGGCCCACTTTCAGGTCGTTGAACTGAGGGGGTTTGAGAAGTTCCTTGTCGGCGCCTCGATCGAGGAAGCGCCACGGATCACGCCCCGGATCTGCGGGATATGCCCCGCCGCCCACCACCTTGCTGCAGCAAAAGCGACCGACCTGATATTCGGCGTCGAACCACCCGCGACCGGGAAGAAACTCCGTGAACTTCTCGGCATCGGCCAGTTCATCCATTCCCACGCACTCCATTTCTTCATGCTCGCGGCTCCGGACTTCATCCTTGGTTCTGATAGTCCGCCGGAGACGAGGAACGTCATCGGGCTTGCCCGCCACTCGCCTGACCTTGCGAAGAAGGCGATAACAGTCCGGAAGTTCGGCCAGCGCCTGACGGAAGCGGTCGGCGGCAAACCCATCCACCCGGTAAACGCGATCCCCGGAGGGATGTCGGCACCGCTCACGGAAGGGAAAAAGGCCGAGCTGCTGGTCATGGCACATGAGGCACTCGAGATCGCGCGTGGGGGATGGGATATCGCTCGCGGCCTCCTCGATGGCGTCGATACCAGCATCGGAGCGGTAACGACCGGGTTTATGGGTATGACCAGAGGCGGTCTCCATACGATCTGTGATGGGCCTGTTGCGATGCTCAGGGCAGACGGGGGCAGGATAGGTTCGTTCTCAGGCCAGGAGTACACGAACTTCATCGAGGAGTACTCCGAAGACTGGTCATACCTGAAGTTCGCCCGGTTCAAGGGCGGGGACTACTATCGGGTCGGGCCGCTTGCCCGGCTCAACATCGTGGAGAGGATGGGTACTGAGCATGCCGATGCTGCTCTCGCAGAGTATCGTGAGCGGTTTGGCACTGTTGCCCAGGCCACGCTTGCCTACCATCTGGCACGCTACATCGAGTTCCTGAGCTCGTGTGAGCGTGCCGTCCAGCTGCTCTCAGACCCGGGCATCACCGGCACCGAGATCCGTGCGCCGGTGGGGGCGGTCGTGAACCGCCGGGGCGTCGGGATCATCGAGGCGCCCCGGGGCACCCTGATCCACGACTACACCGTCGATGAAAACGGCATCATCGAACGATGCAACCTGATCGTAGCGACCTGTCAGAACAACTACGGGATGGACCGGGGTGTGGAGGATATGGCACGCCGGGTGGTGGAGAACGGGACACTGACCGAGGGAGCGGCAAACCGCATCGAGATGATCATCAGGGCGTACGATCCCTGTATCTCGTGCGCAACGCACGCGATCGGGAGGATGCCCCTGAATATCGAATGTGTTCAAAAAACGAAAGGAGATAAGACATGTTAAAACAGATCCTGGGAGAATTCCTGAGACTGGATGGAGTTACCGCCGCAGTCGTGGCGGGACGGGACGGCTTTGTGATCGAGAGTGTCGTTGCCGGGGATGTGGATGTTGAGGCACTGGGCGCCATGGCGTCGACAGGCATGGGTACATCTGAGGCCATGAGCGACGAACTCGGGAAGGGTGAGATGAGTCAGATGCTCATCGAACTGGAAAACGGGCCAATCCTGCTCTCTCCGCTCTCGGAAGACGAGCTGATCGCGATCGTAGCGAACGCGAACGTTAATGTCGGGAGAATCCGCTACGAACTGAAGAAGAACAGGGATCGGATAACTGCTGCACTGTGAAACGATGCTACCCGACGGCATCTCACTTGGACGATTGCAGGGGCCGCTCTCGGCCCTTGCATCAATCAGCCCCTACTTCACCGGAGCGGTGCGCATCGGTGAATCCGGAGGGACCGGCTTTGTCCTGGTTCAGGGCGGGAAACCGTATGCAGCTGCATTCGAGAACAGCAGCAAGGATTTGCTGCTCAGTGGAGACGAAGCTTACAGGTACCTGCTTGATCGGCCGTCGCTTGATTCCGAACTGATCGCCTACACCTCCGGAGAGACCGAGGTGGCCAGAGAGGCATCTGCAGAGAGTGGATGCCTGATCACCGAAGACGGTGCAAAACTGTCTTCCACGATAGGTTCGGCGAGTACAGACTCCCTCAGCCAGATCGCACGGCAGCCCGGCGTCATTGCCGTCTCGGTCTTCCACGAGGGGTTTGCCCTTCAGTCGCACGGTTCTGCCGACTTCGAGCAGGTGGCCGCAGTCGCTGAGGACCTGCTCCGTGCCGGCACCCGCATCACCGGCGATATGGCGATGGGCGATCTATCCCAGATTATCCTTGAGACACCAACAGGGAAACTCATCATCGCGCCCTACGATGATCTCTCTCTCTGCATCCTTGCAAAGTCTGACGCCAACCTTGGCCTGATCCGGCTCTCGATACGAGGGATACAGGAGAGCCCGGGGTGAACGAAGGGAGAGCATCCCTCTGCTCCCCCCCTGGTGAACCATTCCGGCGGTGCGCACGCATCCTGGCTACGGCAGGTTTCGCGCGCACTCAATTTTGTCGTGTTGCAGGGCACCGGGCTACCCGCACCAAACAGTTGATAACTCCGTCCGCCGGAGTTGGTCCTATGCAACCTTCCATCCTATCGAGGAAGATGCCGGAGCAACCCTGCATGGACCCCCCGTCCCGTGTGGTGATCGCTCCATGAAGTATTACCCGGTTCATACCGGATACCCCTCTTATGCCGAGGTGAACCTGGCGATTGAGGCGGCCTTTGCCGAGCACGGGAGAGGCGGCGTCCAGATGCCATCGAAGGTCTATGTGACGCTCATCGAGAACGGTGATTTCCGGACGATGCCGGCATACCTCCCGACCCTGGATATTGCCGGGGTGAAGATCGTCAACGTCCACCCGAACAATCGGGCGAAAGGCCTTCCCACCGTCATGGCGCTCACCATAATTCTCGATGTGAAGACCGGTATCCCGACGGCGATCATCAACGCCACCGAACTTACCGCGTTACGCACCGGAGCGGGGGGCGCCATTGCAGCGAAATACCTCATGCCCCGTAAACCCGTCACCCTCGGCCTCGTGGGGGCGGGGCGGCAGGCGGGGGCGCAGGTTGAGGCAACAGCCACCGCGCTTGAGATCGATGAGATCCGGGTCTGGAGCCGGGCACAGAAGAGTGCAGAGGCGTTTGCATCGCGATACTCTGGCTATAATGCCCGGAGCGTCTCGATCGAGCGTGCCTGTGACTGTGATGTGCTGATCACGACGACGCCGTCGGTGCGACCGATCGTGATGGCAGACTGGATCCACGAAGGAACGCACATCAATGCGATCGGCGCGGATGCTCCGGGTAAACAGGAACTGGATCCCGCGATCCTCGATATTGCCGAGGTCTTCGTCGACGATCCCGGCCAGGCGATCCACTCAGGCGAGATCAACGTCCCGGTCAGCACCGGGCGCTACGATCCCGCTCAGGTAGCGGGAACCCTCGGTGAGGTCGTCATCGGGAAGAAGGGGCGGTCATCCCCGGATGCCGTCACGATCTTCGACTCCACCGGGCTTGCCATCCAGGATCTCGCCATCGCTGCTCTTGTCCTGCAGAACGGCGAGGGATATGAACTGCCGTTCCCCTGACGTTTGCACGAGACGGCACCGCCTGTACCGGGTTTGCCCTTCAGCTTATCGGGAGGAAAGCCGGGACGCTATCCTCCCCGGCATCGCTCCACCATGATGCGTCTCCGAGAATAGAGGTTGTATCCGGGTTGCAGCATGTAGTAAAACCTGAACGGATATCCACGGTTAGGATCCCGTAGCCTCTCCGAAAAGGAGGAATGAGACCGGCAGTCAGGCGTGCCGTCTGCTAAAAAGTGTTCTTCTCTCTCCTCACTCCACTGGAGGCATCCCGCCTGCAACCAGGTGCACGAGCAGCGCCTTCTGCGCGTGGAGCCTGTTCTCGGCCTGGTCCCAGACGATGCTCTGCTGGCCTTCTATCACCTCATCGGTGATCTCCTCGCCCCGGTGGGCAGGGAGGCAGTGCATCACAAATGCGTCCGGGGACGCCTGTTCAAGGAGACGGGAGTCTATCGTGTAGTCTTTGAACGCCTGCAGACGGTCGGCACGCTCCTGCTCATCGCCCATCGAGACCCATATGTCGGTGTAAAGAACATCCGCATCCCTGACCGCTTTTTCTGGATCGGTAACGATGGTGACCTTTCCCCCCGCCGCCAGAGCCTGGTCGACGATCTCGTCTTTTGGCCGGTAGCGCGGCGGGCTCGCGACCGCAATCTCCATCCCGGTCAGGGCGGTGGAGAGGATCCATGAGTTGCAGACGTTGTTGC
>JAAZGM010000116.1 GCA_012511245.1 Methanomicrobiales archaeon
ATGAGTTACACGCCCGTTCTCCGAGTTCAAATCCCCGTTTGAGTGCCCGTATGTTCAGTTCTTCTGTGCCCTTCGGGACGCTGTCGAGCACCGCATGCTCGATCGCCTCCCTGCTCACGACCCCGGTCGCAGCCACGAGTGCGCCGATCATCACGATGTTCGCGACGATCTCCCGACCGAGGTTCTCTTTTGCCTCTGTGGTCGCCGGGATCTCGTAGTGGCGGCATACCGGGCGCGACCGGACGAGGTCGGCATCGAGCAGCATGACCGCATCCTCCCGCGCCCGGGCACCGTACTTCTCAAACCCCTGCTCCGACATGATGACGTAGATATCGGGCTCAGCCACCTCGGGGTAGAGGATCGGCGCATCGTCGATCACCACCTGTCCCATCGACGCCCCGCCCCGGGCCTCCGGGCCGTAGACCTGTGTCTGGACGGCGTATTTGCCGTCGTAGAGCGCCGCCGCCCGCCCGAGGATGACTGCGGAGAGGATGATCCCCTGCCCGCCGTATCCCGAGAACCTGACCTCGTGCCTCATCGCTGCACCCCCATCGCCGGCCGGCTCCGCCGGACGAGTTCTCCGACGGTGAACGCTCCTTCGGGGATCGGCACTCCTTCTGCGACCATCCGCTCGTACTTCCGGACGAGTATTGCGTGGCTCCGGAGGTGCTCGACCATGGCCGGGACGGTCCGAAGTTTGTTGTGCCGACCGTAGTTCGTCGGGCACTGGGTCCGCGCCTCGACGAAGGCGAGACCCGGCGTCTGCATCCCGGCGGCGATGGCCTTCGTGAGCTCTTTTACGTGGTAGGACGTCCAGCGGGCGACGTAGTTTGCGCCGGCGGCGACCGCGAGTTCCGCAAGGTCGAACGCCGGTTCGCTCGCCCCGTATGGCGTCGTCGACGATATGGCGCCCGGCGGGGTCGTCGGGCTCCCCTGTCCGCCGGTCATCCCGTAGATATAGTTGTTCATGCAGACCACCGTCATGTCCACGTTCCGGCGGCAGGCGTGGATGAAGTGGTTTCCGCCGATGGCGGCAAGGTCGCCGTCTCCGGTGAAGACGACGACGTTGAAGTCCGGCCGCGCCATCTTCACGCCTGTCGCGAACGCAAGCGCCCTCCCATGGGTGGTGTGGAGCGAGTCGGTGAGGATGTAGCCGGGAGCCCGGGAAGAGCACCCGATCCCGGAGACGAAGATCGTCTCGTCACGTTTCCATCCCATCTCCTCGACCGCCGCGAGGGTGCAGTTGATGATCGTCCCGTTCCCGCACCCGGTGCAGTAAATGTGCGGGAGCCGGTCGTCCCTGAACCAGTCGGGCGCGATCATCGGTGCGCCTCCAGAGCCCGGACGAGTTCGGCGGGGGTATGGAGTTCGCCGCCGATCTTCGGGAGGGATACGACCGGCTGGTCGACGTGCCGCTCGACCTCGCGCACCATCTGGCCCATGTTCAGTTCCGGCATCAGGAAGACCTTCGCGTTCGGAAATTCGTGAAGCGCGAACTCGGGAAACGGCCAGACGACCCTGAGCCTGAGGTGGCCGATCGTATCGTCGGGGCGGTCGCGCATCACCTGCTCGACCGTCCGCGACGGCGGGCCATAGGTGACGAAGACCGTCTCGGCGTCGGGGTTCGTGACCTCGTAGTCGGCTATATCCCGGCGGGCCGACTCGACCTTCGCGACGAGCCGCCGCACAAGCCGGTCGTGCGCCGCGGGATCGGTCGTATCCGGGTAGCCGCGCTCGTCGTGGGTGAGCCCGGTCACGTGGACGGCTCTCCCCGACCCGAAGGGCGCAAACCCCGGAACCCCGTCGGCACTGGCCTCGAAGGGGAGACTCTCCTCCGCGAGCGGACGGGAGCGCTCGACCTCGACCGTATCGGGGATGGTCACCCGCTCGCGCATGTGCCCGACGATCTCATCGGACATCAGGAACGTCGGAACCCTGAACCGGTCGGCGAGGTCGAACGCCTTCACCGTCAGGTCGAACATCTCCTGGACGGAGTTCGGGGTGAGCGCGATGGTGCTGTAGTCGCCGTGCGACCCGAACCGGCACTGGAACATATCCCCCTGCGCCGCCCGCGTCGGCTGGCCGGTGCTCGGGCCGCCGCGCTGGATGTTGACGACGACGCACGGCGTCTCGGTCATGGCGGCGTAGCCGATGTTCTCCATCATCAGCGAGAACCCCGGGCCGCTCGTCGCGGTCATGGCCCGGGCACCCGTCCACGCAGCGCCGATGACCGCGGCGATGCTCGCGAGTTCGTCCTCCATCGATATGAAGACCCCACCGGCCTTCGGGAGTTTTCGCGCCATCGTCTCGGCTATCTCGGTCGACGGCGTGATCGGGTAGCCGCCGAAGAATTTGCACCCGGCGGCGAGTGCGCCCTCGGCACATGCGGCGTTCCCCTGCATGAACTCAGTTCTGCTCAAAACTCCACCTCCACCTTATGAGGCTCAAACGGTCTCTCCTCGACCCAGGATATAGCCTGGTCGGGGCAGATCATGTGGCAGACCCCGCAGAGCATCCGGCCGTAGAGGGCCTGCAGCCTGCAGTTCGTGCACCGTTCAGGGCGATCAAGGACCGGGGTGACGATCCCCCGGCTGTTGAGTTCCGTTCCCTCCTGAAATATTTTGTAAGGGCAGACCAGCACACAGAGGTTGCATCCTTTGCAGCGGCTTTCATCGATGACAAGTTTCATGAGACCGTATCCTATCTGATATTGAATCGCTGGTGAAATTGTGTTTTCGCTTTCTCGCGCACGGCGTGGAAGATATCGCCGCCGTGTGCATCGATCCCGACCGTAAGGGGGAGACGATCGGCCTCGATGACCCAGACCGCCTCGGCCATGCCGAGATCCTCAAAATAGACGCCGGAAAGGCTCATCCGAGCGGCGGCGAGCGCGGCGCACCCGCCCGTGAGCGCGAGGTAGACTCCGCGCCCCCGGAGCTCGTCGACCACCTCCGGCCCCATGCCGCCCTTCCCGACGAGGGCGCGGACGCCCGCATCGATGAGGAACCCGGTGAGCGCGTCCATCCGCGCGGACGTCGTGGGGCCGGCGACGACGAGCCGGCCGTCCTGCACCACCGGGCCGCAGTGGTAGATCGCGGCGCCCTCGGGATCGAAGGGGATGCCCTCCTCCATCATCCGGAGGTGGGCCTCGTCCCGTGCGGTGTAGATCGTCCCGGAGAGCGTGACCGTATCCCCCGCCCGGAGGTCGAGTACCTCGTCACCGAGCGGTGTCCTGAGGTTCACCGCTCCACCTCCACGATCGCCCGGCGGCAGGCCCAGCACTGCACGTTCACCGCAACCGGGAGGGACGCGGTGTGGCAGTCGGCCCGCTTCACCTTCACGCTGAGCGCCGTCGTGTCGCCGCCAAGCCCCATCGGCCCTATCCCGAGGGCGTTCACCGCGTCGCAGATCTCCTGCTCGTAATCGTCCATGGTGTCGACCGGGAGGAGGAGCGCCTCTTTTGCGAGCGCCGCCGCCATATCGAACGTCCCGCCGATCCCGACACCGAGGAAGACGGGCGGGCAGGGTTTTCCGCCTGCGATGAGCATCGTCTCGGCGACGAAACGGGGGATATCCCCCGCCTGTGAGGGAAGAAGCATCCCGATCCGTGATGCGTTCTCAGAGCCCGCACCCTTCGGGAGAACCGTCACCGTGAGCCGGTCGCCGGGCGTCACGTGGACTGCGGGCATCCCGGTTCCGGTGTTGTCGCCGGTGTTCTTCCGGGTGAGGGGATCGACGACGTTCGGGCGGAGGGGGATCGTGGTGGTCGCCCTCTGCACCCCTTCCCGGATCCCCTCGAAGATGGCGGGCGAGAGCGCGACATCGGGCGGGAGGGTGAGGTAGACCACCGGAACACCGGTATCCTGACAGATCGGGACCTGCCGCTCCTCCGCAAGCGCGATGTTCTCGAGGATGTTCTCGAACTCCCGGCGCGCGATCCCGTCCCTCTCGACCGCTGCCGCCCGCCGGAGCGCCGCAAGCACATCGGATGGGAGCCGGATCTCGGCTTCTCGGAGTGCCTTCTCGGTGGCGTCTGCCAGTGCGCTCGAAAGCGCCGGATCTACCGGATTGACCATCATGTATACTGGTGGGAAGAGACCTTAAATATCTGTATTTCCCCCGGTGGCAGATACGCCGCCTGCGGGGTATTCCCCGGAAAAAAGATGGGAAGTGGTGCGGATTTATGCGGTCGGCGCCCGTTCTTCGATGATCCGTGCGGGGGTCGGGATCTTGTAGATGCCGCGTTTGAGCGCAACCTTGGCCTTCTCGGTGTGCTGGGGGTTCACCCAGACGGAGAAGACTTTCTGCCCGCTCGCTACCCGTGCTGCGGTGCCGACGGCCTTTCCGAAGGCGAGGCGCATACCCTCCGAGACACGGTCTGCCCCTGCCCCGGTCGCCTGCTTGTTCTCGCGGAGGACGTGGTGGGGGAACGGCCGGATCTTGAAGTGGTAGTTCGCCCTTCCCACCTCCTTCTGGAGTTGCCGGTTGATGCCGATACGTGCGGCTTCAAGGGCAGTGTGACGTATCTGGCAGGCTTCTTCGATGACGATGGAGAGCTCGACCGGAAAGTTCTCGGTGAGGTTGCCCATATCAAACTGCACGATCTTGCTGCCCGGCACGCCGCCCATGTATTCCCTGCGTGTATATGCTTTCTTTGTGAGATTCCTGTACATCTTCGCTGGTTTTCGTACCATCGTTAAAAACTCCTGCCGATCATTGAGTGCTTTATAAAATGGTGATTTCTTCTAATAAACCTTACTGGGGGTTTTCGGTCTCGTCGATCATCCGGAGCACCCTTCGCCGGACCTCCGCGAACTCTGCACTGGTGCGGTCGCGCGGGTGCGCCCAGGGGATATCGATGATCTCCTGGACGGAGCCCGGCCGCGGAGAGAGGACGACGATCCTGGTTGCGAGGTAGACCGCTTCGTCGACGCTGTGGGTGACGAAGACGATCGTCTTCTTCGTCTGCTCCCAGAGGGAGAGGAGTTCTTTCTGCATCCGGTTCCGCGTCTGGGCATCGAGCGCTCCGAACGGTTCGTCCATGAGGAGGACGTCGGGATCGTTTGCAAGCGCCCGTGCGATCGCAACACGCTGGCGCATACCGCCGGAGAGTTCGTAGGGGTAGGCGTCGCGGAACTGGGAGAGGCCGACCATATCGATGTAGCGATCCGCTATCTCCCGGCGTTCATCCTTCCCCATACCCTTCATCTCAAGACCGAAGGCGACGTTGTCGATCACCCTCCGCCAGGGAAAGAGGGAGTACTCCTGAAAGACCATCCCCCGTTTCGGGTCAGGGCCGGTGACCGGCTGGCCGTCGATGGTCACCTTCCCGGTGGTCGCGGTCTCAAGCCCGGCGATGATCCGGAGGAGCGTCGTCTTCCCGCACCCCGACGGCCCGACCAGGCATATGAACTCCATGTCGCCGATCTCCAGGTCGACGCCCGAGAGCGCCTGCGTTGCGGTGCCGTCCTCCTTTGGGAAGGCCTTACTGAGGTTTTGTACGGTAACTCCACTCATTTATGCCACCTCCCCCGCATGCCACCGCAGCAGCTTCTGGTCGACGTAGTTTCGGAATATGCGGTCGATAGCAAGGCCTGCGAACCCGAGGATCAGCATGTAGACGACGACATTGGGCATCTGGTGGAGGTAGTAGTTGTGCCAGAGCTGGTAGCCAAGGCCCGAACGGGAGACACCGAACATCTCGGCGGCCACGAGACACATCCACCCGACACCCATCGCTATCCGGATCCCGGAGGCTATCGCCGGGACAGCGGAGGGGAGGGCGACGTGGCGGATCAGTTCAAACGATGTGTCGCACCCGAGCACCTTTCCTGCCTCGACGAAGACCTTCGGGATGGACCGGAATGCGGTGTATGTCGCGGTCAGGATCGGGAAAAACGCTCCTACGAAGATGACGAACCCTGCCGCCTGGGTCGTGAGCCCGAACCAGATGATAGCGAACGGTATCCAGGCGAGCGGTGGGATGGGGCGGAGGATCTCGATGATCGGGTCGAGGAGGAAGTCCGCAACCCGGAACCAGCCCATCAAGATCCCTATGGGAACACCGAGGAGGAACGCTGCAAGAAGTCCTATCCCGAAATGCTGGAAACTCACCACGATATCGGCAACGAGGGTTCCGGATCCGAGGAGGTTTACAAAGGCAGCGGCGACGTCGGTGACGCTCGGGAGGATGAACGATCGCTTCACCACGTATTCGGCGACGATCTGCCAGATCACTGCTACGGTGATGAGCGATGCAATGCCGAGTAGTCGTTTCTGAGTTTTTCTGTTCATATCTTCTTGTCCCGTTGTCTGGTTGGTGCCGAAGCGGGATGAGAGAGGTTCATCCCGGGGTATTCTCCAGTATTTCATCGGCACGAGAATAAAAGATACTTTTGGAGGGGAAAACGGATAGGGTTCCGGGGTTATGCCAGAGCCCTATCGTAGAACGAGAAATCAAAGAGGTCGTCCGCCGTGAGGGGGTTCGTGATGTAGCCGAGTTCGTACTGGAGCTCGGTGTACTCGACGACCGACGATGTGATGACGTGCGGGTCGGCTATCCAGGCACCGTCCCAGTCCCTGAAGGAGGCTTTCACGGTCTCGACGTTCTGTCCGGTCTTCTTTGCGTAGATGGACGCGGCCTCGTCGGGGTGGGCAAGGTTGTACTCCGTCCCCTTGATGTGAGTCTTCACGGCCTGCTCGACGATATCGGGGTGATCGCGGATCAGCGTCCCGCTTGCGACCATGACGCAGCAGGCGTGATCCTTCAGCATCTCGCCGGATTTCGCCAC
>JAAZGM010000117.1 GCA_012511245.1 Methanomicrobiales archaeon
GTCCCGGTGTGGTAGTAAAACCCGGTCGCATCGGCAAACCACATGGCAAACGCCCTGACCCGGGGCTGGTCGCCGTCCATCGTCGCGATGTAGGTCACGGGGTTTTCGGTTGCAAATTTCACACAGTCGGAAAGGTCCATTCTTCTCACTCATGCAAAGGTGCGAAGGGGAGGAGAAAACAGTTCCGGTGTTCATCGACCGGATGGTCACATGAATAGGTTTTAACACCAGAGAGAGTGAATCTCGGTAGGATGAAGAGCCCTTTCCATATCATGATCATCCCAACCCTCGGTTGCCCCTCGAAATGCCATTACTGCTGGAGTTCCGATGAAAAATCGCCGAGGATGAGCATAGAGACCGTCCGGGAGATCGCGGCGTGGCTCAAGGACTACCGATCCGACCAGGTCACGATCACATTCCACGGCGGCGAACCGCTCCTTGCCGGCGCGGAGTTCTACCGCCAGGCGCTCCCCATCCTCTCGGAGGAACTTGCCCACCTTGCACCGACGTTCGCCCTGCAGAGCAACCTCTGGCTGCTCACCCCGGAGATGGCGAAGATATTTGCAGAGTACCGTATCCCGATCGGCTCAAGCATCGACGGCCCCGAGGAGATCAACGATTCACAGAGGGGGAAAGGCTACTTTAAAAAGACGATGCGGGGCTATGAGATCGCGAGGGCAAACGGGCTCGATGTCCGGTTCATCTGCACGTTCACCTGCCATTCGGTCGAACGGAAGGAGGAGATCTTCGACTTCTTCCTTGAGAGGGGGTTCCCGCTCAAACTCCACCCGGCACTGCCATCGCTTCGGAGCGACGACCCGAAGGAGTGGGCGCTCGAACCAGAGGTCTACGGGGAACTGCTGGTTTACCTCCTCGATAAATACCTGGAGAACCTCGGCCGGATCGAGGTCATGAACATCAACGACATCTGCAGGGGCATCTTCACCCGGCACGGCACCGTCTGCACGTTCGCCGATTGCATGGGAAACACCCTCGCCATCGGACCTGACGGAAGCATATACCCCTGTTACCGCTTCATCGGCATGCCCGTGTATGTGATGGGGAACGTCTCTGATCGCCCCACGCCCGATGACCTCGCCCGGTCGGGTGCCGGGAGGCTCATGCAGGCGTTCAAGGATTACGTCGACCGCGAATGCGCCGGTTGCGCCCATATCAGGTACTGCCGGGGCGGGTGCCCCTACAACGCGATAGCGCCGACGGGCGGCGAGGTCCGGGACGTTGATCCGCACTGTGTTGCGTATAAGCGGATATTCGACGAGATCACTGAACGGCTGAACGAGGAGATGTTCGGCGCTGGCGATGAGGAGATGGACGGGCTTTGCTCGCCGTATGGAAGGCGAGAAAAGCCGGGGATCATGGCGATCCTCCAGGCGATGGCGACGAGACGGGATTGAGGGGCGGGTGTCCGCTGCGATAAGGGGAGCGGATCGTGCATCCTCCGGGAGATGGAGTTTTCATCGTTCTGGTGACGGGACGAGAGACATTCCTGCCACCTGCACCACTCATATCCAGAGGAGATCGAATGATACGTCAGAGAACGACAGGCCACCCACCAAAGCCCGGACGATGGTGATCCGATCACCCACCATAGCTAAATACCACCTCCGCCAACTCATACGTATGGAGAAAAAGACCCCCGCTCCAGAACTGCGGGACCGTATGGAGCGGTTCCGGCTCCGTATGGATGCCGAAAACCCTTCATGGGAGGTCGCTGCAATATTTGGGCGGACAAACCAGTTTTACTTCACCGGGACGATGCAGGATGGGGTTCTCCTGATCCCCCGCAACGATGAAGGCGTCTTCTGGGTGCGTCGGAGCCTTGAGCGGGCGATCACTGAATCTTTTTTCCCCGATATCCGGCCGATGAAGAGTTACCAGGATGCTGCGGCCGGGATGGGTGCATGTCCGGAGACGTTCCATATTGAGGCGGAGGTCGTCCCCCTTGCGGTTCTCCGGCGATTCCGCAAACATTTCCCCTTCACGACGACGGAGGCGCTTGATGCGCAGGTGGCAAAGACCCGGGCGGTCAAGAGCGCGTATGAACTTGCGGTCATGGAGATGGCCGGGGAGATTCACCGGCATGTGCTCGAAGATTGCGTCCCGGCGATGCTCCGGGAGGGGATGAGCGAGATGGAACTTGGGGGCGAGATCTTCTCACGGATGGCCGTGGAGGGGCATCACGGGATCACCCGGTTTGGCAGGTTCGGGACGGAGATGATCCTCGGGCAGATCGGCTTTGGAGAGAGTTCCATATACCCGACCGGGTTTGACGGGCCGGGGGGATGCCTCGGGGCGGCTCCCGGTGCACCGGTGCTCGGCAGTCATGATCGGACACTCAGGAGCGGGGATCTGGTCTTCGTCGACTGCGCGTGCGGGGTGCAGGGCTACCACACCGACAAGACGGTGACGTATATGTTCAAAGAACCGCTCTCAGAGGATGTGATCGAGGCGCACAACCGATGCGTGGAGATCCAGAACGAGGCGGCCTCGATGCTGCAGCCAGGGGGTGTGCCCTCGGAGATCTACTCGGCGATCCTTGATGGCCTGGATCCCGGTTTCCTCAAGAACTTCATGGGGTTCGGAGACCGGCAGGTGCAGTTCCTGGGCCATGGCATCGGCCTCGACGTGGATGAGACGCCGGTGATCGCCCGGGGGTTCGATGAGCCGCTCGAAGAAGGGATGGTGATCGCCCTCGAGCCCAAGAAGGGGATCGCAAACGTCGGAACGGTCGGGATCGAGAACACCTTCGTGGTCTCCCGTGGCGGCGGCCGGTGCATCACCGGGGAGAACCCCGGCCTCATCCCGGTATACTGAGGGGCGGAGACGCAATTCCCCGTCCCCTGTACTGACGCGCCACGGGTTGTTCACGAGAGCCCGACGACCGGCTCCAGGGGCCGGGCCTGCCGGCCAAGGAAGTCCAGCAGCTCGCGGTTGATCCTGTTGGCATGCGTCCATATGACCCCGTGCGGCCCCCCCTCGATCACCACGAGACGGCTATCCCCGACCAGCCCCGGGATGCGCTTTCCTGATGCGGTGAAGGGCACGATCCGGTCCGCATCGCCGTGGACAACGAGAACGGGGATATCGATGTTTGTAAGATCGTCCCGGAAGTCGGTCAGCCATGCGGAGACACTGTCGAGCGTGCCGACCGGGGAGGCTGCGGCCGCGATATTCCAGCTGAGGCGGACGACCTCATCGCTCACCCGATCGCCGCCGAGAACATCGATGTTGTAGAACTCCGGGAAGAACCCGGCAAGAAACGCCGGGCGATCGGCAACGATGCCCTCCATGATCCCGTCGAACCCACTCCCTTCGATGCCCTCGGGATTATCGGACGTCTTGAGGAGGAACGGCGGGATCGCGGATATGAAAACGGCTTTCTCCACGCGCCCGCTCCCGTACGTGCTGAGGTAGCGGGCGACCTCGCCGCCGCCCATCGAGAACCCGACGAGCGTGGCGTCGGTGAGGTCGAGTTTCGTCATGAGTTTGTGCAGATCCTCGGCCAGGGTATCGTAGTCGTAGCCGGAGGTCGGTTTCGCGGAGTTGCCGAACCCCCTCCGGTCGTAAACGACGACACGGTAGCCCGCATCGAGCAGCACCGGCATCTGCTTCTCCCAGGACTTGCTCGAGAGCGGCCAGCCGTGGATCAGGACGACCGGTTTCCCGGCACCGTGATCCTCGTAGTAGAGGTCGATGGTGCCGGAATTTTCCTTACCAACAGTGATGTAGGGCATGGGATACCTCCAATTTTGCGACCCCCCGGGACTCATCGTACTATAAAAATCTGTGGCTCCGGCTTTGCCCGCCCGGGTGCGGGGAGGATCGGGCGCCCGTCTCTCCATCCGGGATGCCTGAAGATCGACAGGCATAATATCACCGATCCCCTGACGTTTACCTGATCATGGGGAACCGCTCAACGACCCTTCGGAACCTGCTCATCCTGGCCGGTGTCCTCGCTGCCGTCCTCTTCATAGCAGCCGCACTGATCGCGGCAAACCTCGACCGCTCCGCATCCGAGAGTTTCAGGTCGACGTATCACTACGAGCTCAAGATCTCGACGTCGGGCCCCATCGAGAACGCGGTTCTCCTCCTCCCGCTTCCCTCCCGTTACGACCCGGGCATCGGGGCAAACGTCACCCCGATCGATCTCTCCCGGGTAAGTCTCAGAAATTTCGACCGGGATGACATAGCAGTAAGGATCGAGAGCGTCGACGGAGTCCCCATGCTGAATATCTCGGCCGACCGGATCGATCCCCTCTATACAAACCGCATCATGCCGATCCCGATTATGCCGGGGCAGAACGAGTCGGAACTCCCGAGACCGACCCATATCTACTCCGATCGGTATTCGGAAGAGACACCGGTGCTCGTCGATATGGAACTTCGCGTTTCCAGCACCGGCTCCAGTGAGATAGAGACCCGGGCGCCGGTGGGGGCCGAACCCCTGTTTGCGCCCTACCGGATCGTCGGCAACCTCACCGATCCCACCGACGGCTACCATCATGCGAGTCCCGGATCGTCCGGGTACGCCGTCGAGGTACCGCTCGTCCTCTTCTACGATGCCGCCGATGAGAATATCCTCATGATCTCTGCCGACTTTGAGGGGAGGAATGAGTGGTGGATCATGGGCTGGCGGTTCAACTCGTATCGTGAGAGCGTGAGCCACGAGTTCACGGGCCCATGTAACGGCATCTACCCGGCGAAAGGCATCCTTGTCGCTGGTGAGGGTGTGTACCGGAACCCGGGAGATCGTTAGCGATTACGGGAGCACAAAAACACCTTTTTTTACCCGGCACCGTGGAAGATCTATCATGAGCAAAAACCTGAGCGGTTGCCGGCGCTCGTCTCCCGCAGATCGTTCTCTCTCACCGAGGGAGAGGTGTCCATGACGGGTCAGCACGATACACCTCCCGTGCCGCCCCGGGTATCGCGGACCGAGTGGTATATGGCCATCGCGGTCGAGACCGCCCGACGTTCGACCTGTATCCGGCGGTGCTACGGCGCGATCGTGGTGAACCCGGCGGGGGAGATCGTCTCGACCGGGCACAACGGCGCACCGCGCGGGGAGGCCCACTGCGATGAGTTGAACACCTGCATAAGGAAGCAGTACAACATCCCCTCCGGCGAGCGCTACGAGTTCTGCCGCTCGGTACATGCGGAGATGAACGCGCTCCTGCAGGCAGGTCGGGCTGCAGCTGGATGTACGATGTACCTGGCCGGGTTCGAGCGCCTGACGGGGGAGCCTTCCTACGATCCGCCCTGCCTGCTGTGCTCGAAGATGCTGGTGAATGCCGGCATCAGCCAGGTGGTGGTCAGGACGCCGGATGGGCTGCAGGACCTCGACCCGCAGAGGCTCTACCGGCAGCACCTCGACCGCGTGATTACAAAGGTGTCGGGGGAGTAGGGGATCTGCTCATCCCGTTTTACGCATTCGGGTGTTGACCGCCGCCCGCATCGCCACTATTGTGCAGGGCTCTATCGATAGCCTCCCACCCCGATCGTCATAACACCGAGATGCCCGCTGTACCGGCGGGAAAAAAAGATGCCGGGTCTTCCTACTGCTCAACAATAACGACCGGCTTGATCAGATCTTTCGGCTTATCTTTCATCAGGAGGAGAGCCTCCTCCAGTTTATCAAAGCCTTTGTAGACATGCGTCGCCATGAGCGACGGATCCATGCGCCCGTGCATCACGACCTCGGCCAGCCGTTCCATCCGCACCCTCCCGCCGGGGCAGAGCCCGGTCATGATGTTTTTGTCCGCCATCCCGAAGCCCCAACCCACGCGGGGGACAGGTATGACGTCCTGGTCACCGACCCCTGAGCCGAAGTAGTTGATGTTTGATATCACCGATCCGGGTCTTGCCATGTTGATAGCGTCCATCATGATCTCAGGACCGCCACCAGCGATGATCACGGCGTCGACGCCCTCTCCGCCGGTCTTATCAAGGATCTGGTCGACGGTGCTCCCCTCCTTGTAACTGATGATATCTGTCGCACCGTACTCTTTCGCTACCCTGACGGAGGCAGGCCGCGTCCCGACAGCAAAAATCCTCCCGGCGCCCCGCAACCGTGCGCCGGCGACGCCGCACAGCCCGACAGGCCCGATCCCCAGGACCGCTACCGTTGCCCCGATCTGGATATTGGCGTTCTCGGCACCCATGAACCCGGTGCTGAGCATATCCGGGAGCATGACCGCCGCTTCGAGTGACATCCCTTCCGGCAGGTGCGCAAGGTTGTAGTCCGCCAGGTTCACGTGGAAATACTCGCCGAAGACGCCGTCCTTGAAGTTCGAGAACTTCCAGCCCCCGAGAGGGCCGCCGGTCTGCGATGGGAACCCGCGCTGTGCGGCATCAGTCTCCCAGTCCGGGGTGATGGCCGGGACGATGACCCGGTCGCCGGGCTTGAAATCCCTGACCTCGCTCCCTACTTCATCCACAATCCCGAGCGCTTCATGCCCCAGGATGAGGTTGTGCCGATCCCCGATCGCCCCTTCCCAGACAGTGTGGACATCCGACGTGCATGGCGCAAGCGCCAGCGGTTTGACGATAGCGTCTCTTGAGCCGCAGGCCGGCCTCTCCTTCTTTATCCATCCAATCTCCCCGATCTTGAGCATTGCTAGACCTTTCATCTTCTCACTCTCCTTTGGACGGGGACATGGAGGGATATCCCTATAAAGGCACCGGATGCTGGTGTCGACCGGGGGTGATCTCACAGGGATCTGTAAACGCTACCGTTAATACCGCCGATGTGAAAACCATTCTACCTGCCACCCAACAGGAGGCCTCAGACTATATGTCTGTGCAGTTCAGAATGCCACAAGATAATTCCGATCCTGCTGGACGGGATGAGATTAGAGAAAGCAACCTTACAGAGCCCGGGCAGCCTTTCAACGACCAGATCCGCGAACTCCAGACCGAGGTCGATGCTCTTCGCCGGGAGAACGAGGCGCTCAGGCTGGCCGATACGAGGCGCAGGGAGAGCGAAGAAGCGCTGCGTCGTGAGAATGAGCGGATCAATGCTATCTTCTCCG
Source organism: Methanomicrobiales archaeon (assembly GCA_012511245.1). Taxonomy (GTDB): domain Archaea; phylum Halobacteriota; class Methanomicrobia; order Methanomicrobiales; family Methanoculleaceae; genus Methanoculleus. Next base: position 7,053 of record JAAZGM010000117.1, read on the forward strand.
CACTCGATACGGGGCAGTCCCTTATCGACCTGGATATGACGATCATGTGGGTCAATCAGAAGACCCGAGAATTTTTTCCCGAGAACGATCCCATCGGCGATACGTGTTATCGCCTGTTCGAAGGCATGGACAGAGAGTGTGAGGTCTGTGCAGCCCGGATTGCCCGTTCAACGGGCGAGGTCGCGAAGATCGAGAAGTACATCCCACATCGTGGGCGCTGGTTCAGCATCGTCGCCCAGCCCATCAAGGATGCCTCTGGAGAGGTAGTCCGCATTCTCGAGAGTTATACCGATATCACCGAGCAAAAAGAGGGCGAAGCGAAACTTCGCGCTGCCGTGGAGAAGGAGCACCTGAGAGCTACTGAACTGGACGCGATCCTTGCATCGATCCCGTCGGCTGTCTTCATCTACGATGCCCACGGTGCTGTCGTTCGGGTGAACGATATGGTGCGCCAGGTGATCGATGGAACACCGGGACCTCTTGAAACAGTCCGTTTCAAGAAACTCTGGGCAACATTCGGGATCTTGCAACCCGATGGGATGCCGATACCCATCAAGGCAACCCCTCACTACCGGGCGCTGCACGGAGAGACGGTGCAGGGAGAAGAGATGATGATTACCGGACTGAGCCGGGGGGTGCTCTGGGCGGATATATCGGCAGCCCCCATCCACGACGCAGGTGGTGCCATCGTCGGGGCCGTTGCCATCCTCACGGATATCACCGGGCGCAAACGTGGAGAAGAGGTGCTCAAGCGGCATGCTGAGGAACTCACCCGTCTTCACAGCGACCTGAAGACCGCGAACCGGGAGGCGAACCTCTACCTTGATATCCTCACCCATGACATCGGCAACACCGAGAACGTCTCCCGTCTCTACACCGATCTCCTGCTCGATACACTCAACGGCGAGGCAGCCGGGTACGCAGAGAACCTCCGGCGGAGCATCAACAGGAGCATCGAGATCCTGGGCAACGTCTCCACCATCCGCCGGATATACCGCGCCTCGCCGGAACTCACCCCGATCGATCTCGAGGGGGTGATCACGGGGATGATCGCGGGTTTTCCCGCGGGCACCATCCACTACAGCGGGACCCGCTATCAGGTCCTTGCCGATGACCTTCTCCCGGTGATCTTCAACAACCTCATCGGGAACGCCGTGAAGCACGGCGGGCCTGATGTCGAGGTCGAGATCAGGGTTGATGAGGTGGACGGTGAGGTGCGGGTCTCAGTCGAGGATACCGGGCGGGGTGTGCCGGACATGGATAAATACGCTATCTTCCGCCGTTACGAGCAGCAAAAACGCGGTGTCGGGGAGGGGCTCGGCCTTTACCTTGTGCAGATCCTCGTGGAGCACTACGGAGGCCGGATCTGGGCAGATGACCGGGTGCCGGGCCGTCCGGAGGAAGGCGCAGCGTTCCGGTTTACGCTGCAGATTGCGCAGGGGCCTGGATGAGAAGAGAGGCCAGCAGTGCGATCAGTTCTTTTGCGCGGCAATGACCGTGAACCCCGCCCGCGCGTCGACCTCCGTCAGCGAAAACCCGGTGCGTCCGAGGAGATCCCTGATCTCGCCCGCCGAGTAAAACCGGGCGCGGGAGAGGAACCTGTGTTGATCCTTCTCGTGCAGGTATCTCCGGGCTACCACGCCCTCACGCTCAAGGAACCCGAGGACGAGCGTTCCACCCGGGGCAAGTATCCGGTGAATCTCGGTGAACGCCCGGGCTGGCTCGTCCAGGAAACATATGACCGTCACCATGAGCGCAGACGAACACGATCCGTCTCTGAGCGGGAGGAATTCAGCCCGTCCGCGGATCACCCCGACCCCCCGTTCCCGCGCCATACGGCCGAGGGCGCATGAAGGCTCTATACCGAGCGGGATGCCGAGGGGTGCGGCAAACCGTCCCGATCCGACCCCAACCTCGACGGCACGGGAGTCAGGGCAGGGAAGGAGGCGCCGGACCCGGGCAAGTTCTGCACAATACTCGGCGCGGTGTTCCTTGAACCAGCGGTCATACTCCGCCGCAAACCGCTCGAATACATCCCCGGCCATCCCGCCACCCTCAACGTCCATACAGGCGCTCTCTCACCCGTCCTTCGACCGCCTGCTCTCGTCGCCTCAGCGTCGAGAGATCTGCCTGCCCTTCCCGGTAGGAGGTGAAGAGGAGGTAGAGGAAGTCAACCGTCAGGTCCATGACCTCTTTCTTGAACCGGACCTCGACGGTGGTATCCCCGGCAAAGCCTTTGATGGAGAACCAGTCCGGCTTGTCGAACGTATAGAACCCCTCGCCGAGGTTTGGGAGCACCTCGACCTCCCCGAAGTTCTCGAGATAGGAGAAGAACCCCGCCGGTATCGGGGCATTCAGGAGAAACTCTTTCATGAACGTGCCGTCGGCACAGGATTTATGCCGGATCGACCGAAGAATCCGCATTCTGTGCAATCTCCCGTACTGCTTTTGCTGCAAACCGGCACTCCTCATCCGTCGTGAACCATGAGAGGCCGAACCGTACAGAGCCCGCCCCGCCATCGATCGCCTGATGGACGAGGGGAGCGCAGTGCAGCCCCGTGCGGGCGACGATCCCGTAGGCGCGGGCGAGGATGAACCCGACATCGTCGTTTTTCAGACCCCTGACGTTGAAGGAGATGATGGGAAGGGCGGGATGTTCGTTGTAGACTGTGATGTTCGACTCTCTCTTTAATTCGCCGATGAAAAACGCTGTCTGCCGTTCTGCTTTCTCCGCGATGGCTTCCACGCCGATGGAGGCGATGTAGTTCACCCCGGCGGCAAGGGCTGCAAGCCCGGGATGGTTATGGGTTCCGGTCTCGAACCGTTCCGGCATCTCTCTGGGCTGGAAGAGTGAGGAGGAATCCGTCCCGGTCCCCCCGTAGCGGATGGGAGCCACCCGTTCCGGGTCGCGCAGGTAGAACCCGCCGATGCCGGGAATCCCGAGGAGGCCCTTATGGCCGGTGAAGGCATAGGCGTCGATAGGGAGAGCCCCGAGATCGATGGGGATGTGGCCGGCGGTCTGCGCCCCGTCGACGATGAAGTAAACGCCGTGCTCGTGCAGGATATCGCCGATGCGGGAGACGTCCTGCACGGAACCGAGCACATTGCTCCCGTGGGTCATGACCATGAGCCGGGTATCGGGGGTGATGGCCGCCTCGACAACCTCAGGGCGAACGGCGCCGTCGTCGAAGGGGAGGACGGTCAGCCGGATACGCCCCTGCCGCTCAAGTTCGTAGAGCGGGCGGAGGACGGAGTTGTGTTCGAGTTCCGTCGTGAGGACATGGCAACCCGTCCCGCACCCGGCAAGGAACCCCTGGATGAGGATGTTCAGGGAGTCGGTCGCGTTCAGGGTGAAGGCCACGTGCTCCGGCGGGCTTGCGGAGAGGAGATTTGCGACCGCTTCCCGGGCAAGCGTGATGTAATCTTCGCCCTGGCTCCCGGTCGTCCTCCCTGACCCGAAGACCGGGAGTGCAAGCGATTGCCGGACGGCTTCGAGCACTTCCGGAGGTTTCGGCCAGGTTGTGGCGGCGTTGTTCAGGTAGATGGGTGATGGATTCTTTATCATAAGACTGGATTTGAGTGATTCTGTTCCCGGTAGTCAAAAAGAGATCGTTCTGAGCAGTTCACAACATTTATCCTACAGGTTCCGCATACGCATCCTTGATGACGATAGTAACCGCCGGGCGCCTGAGGGAGGCGGCAGAACTGCTCGGCATCCGCGACCGAGCGAGCCAGAGTGAGATCCGCGCCCGGTATTCGGAACTGGTCAAGGAGTGGCACCCCGACGTGTCGCAGAAAGACCCGATGGAGTCCCATGAGATGATGATACGCTTGAGAGAAGCCTACACCCTCTTGATCGGCTACTGCATGAACCAGCCCGTCTCGTTCAGGCTCGACGACCTCGAGAAGGGTCTGGGGCAGAACCCCGCCGGCTACTGGATGGACAGGTTCGGCGACGACCCGATATGGGGCTGATGCCCCTTCGTGGGCTCAGGCGCCGCTCGAGGGAGACACGCAGTATGCCCACACCCGGAAAAGCCTGTCCTCCAGCATTCACCACAGGCTCCCGATCACGGCGATCCGGTAGGAGGCCAGGCAGAGCCTTCACCTGGATGCTCACGCGGAAGCGTTCAAGCAGGCTCAGGCCCACACTGAAGAACTCACTGCGGGAAACGAGGTATTCAGGACAACCAATGAGGTGCTGAACAGCCGGAACAAAGACCTGATCGTTGCCCGGAAGAAGGAGCGATGTTCCAGCTGACGCTCAAAAAGGCAGTGTGGCAGAATGGATGCCTCAGCCGTTCCCTTCCTGCAACAGGGTGGAGATGTCCTTTTCGGTCTTACAGAGGCGTACCATAGATTGTGCAATCCATTCCGGGTCAATATCCTCCCCAAAGAAGAACTTAAGCCCCATCCATCCAGAAGAATCCGTGACCAGTTCGACCCGCTGCGTGTTCGGGATGGCGGTGAGAAGAGCGTCGCGGAGCCGGGGCAGGAAGTCTGCAACCCGCGGATATTCTTTTTGTTTGACCCGCATCTCGATACTGATCGAGTCCTTCCAGTCGCTGAACCCGTAGTGTACCGCCGCCGGCCATCCTTCGCGGTATACGCGGACGCTCTCCCTCCCGGTCACCCGGGTTGAGAATACGGGCGCCTTCATCCTCGAGAACTTCCCGACCACCAGCCGGAACCGCAATCTCTGGCGTTTCATCTCCAGATCCTGTTTTCCCGATACCAGGAAACGAGAGTGGTAGAAGTACTCGTCCCTGCTGAGCCGGTAGCGTTCGACCACCAGCAGCCGGAGATCGAGGTCACTGTGCTCGTTTAAGTAGCTGAACTCCCTGATGAGGTCGTCCGGGGCGGCATCGAGGACGATAATGCCCCGAATATGTCCGGTTCTCAGGTACGAGGCGACGTTCTCCTTCACCAAGCTGAGCCGTTCCGCGCGTTCCTCTTCTCCCCCGGCATCGGCCATACGTTGGATGGTCTCTTCGAGGAGACCTGCGGTTCGTGCATCTGCCTCGTCAAAGGTGAGGTTTTGCATGGCGGAGAGGTGGTCGCAGAGCCGGCTGATCACCTCGCGCCGCGACTCACCGCTGCGGGCGAGTTTCACCTCGACGATGACCGGCACCCCGTCGGCATCGATGAGGAAGATATCGGCGAACCCCCCTCCAAGCGCAAACTCCCGGGCGATCGTGACGAGCGCGGAGTCGTCCCGGTCGAGAAGGAGCACCGGGTGCTCGGCAAGTATCTCCAGAAGTTTGTATTCGTTCCTGAAGGGTTCCGGTTGCTGGGCTAGTTCACTTCCTTCACCGATCCGTATCGCGGGCATCAGATCTCTCCATAGTGAATATTTGCAGGAGAGGTTGATAGATGTTTATCGGCGAGGGGTGCTGCACCCTGCCGGGGGTATTTTCCGCGTTCCCGCTCAGGGATGCGATCGGTATCCAACCAGAGCTCTGAAACGCAGTCGACGGCCATCCGCCGGACCGGTTATACATCGGCGTAAAATACGTGTAAATCAACATATCGCGCATCCTTGCCACTTTGCGCCGACAGATAGCGCCATACATCTCCTGGATGGGCGACAGGACACATCTCCACCGCCCCATCGATGATCTCAAACCTGTGTTCTACCATCGAGGAGGAACTCTGGAGGTCATGCTCAGGGTGACCCGGGATGACCGGGCAGAGTACCGTTTCCGGTACGGCGTCTTCGCCTGTGCCGGAACCGGGGCCCGACGGGTACACCGATACCACTCTCTTCCCGGGCAGACGGCCGGATGGAGGCGATCCTCTCTCCCTGATCCCATCATTCAGGATCGGAGGGCGGTTCGGATCTTCATAGATGTCACCCACCTCTCATATTCTCTTACGTTCATAGGCTCCTTTACCATTTCTGCCCGTTGCAGGGTTGCCGGCAGTCGGATCCGGTGGCGGCGCACCCTAACCACGGAGCATGGGCGAGTTGAACCAGAGCCCGTGGAGCCGGTGCGTCGGGTCATCCTCCTTGAAGACAAAACGAAGAACCACACCATCTTCCCGCTCGAACTTCGCCTGGTACGTCACGGCAACGTAGTCGCCCGCCTCCGTGACGACGGGATTGCCCCGGGCCTCGTAGAGCCCGATACGAGATATGATGAACTCGCGGTTCTGCTCGAACGCGGCCTCATCGATGGCCTCTTTCATCTCTGTGCTGAAGTCACGGGAGTAGGCCGTGTAGTTCCCCTCGTTGAGGGCATCAAGGAGGTTTTCAGTGACTGGCTCAGCGTATGCAAGCACCTCTGCCGCCTCTTCACCGGAGAGCACGGTCTCCTGGCCGATGCAGCCGGAGACTGAGACCGCGAGGATGAGCGCAACGAGGAGCGGGAGCAGGGGGACATTCATACGATGAAATCGATCTAGAAGGATATCAAGATAGGGTGCCCGCAGGGCGTCCTCACCCATCAACCCGGTACATCCCATGAGACACACGTATCTCAAACCGTGCCCCTTTCCCGGGTTCACCCGTCTCGGCGATGCTGATCCCGGTAATCCCGAGGATCTCCCGGATCAGGAAGAGCCCGAGCCCCGTGTTCTTCCCGACGCCCCGGTTGAATATCCGGCTCTTCTCTTCAGCAGGAACACCGGCGCCGTCGTCCTCCCAGATGAGGGTGAGATCCCCATCCTCTTCCAGACGATACCGGACACGGATCCGGGTCGCCGACTCCCCGTGACGGAGGGTGTTGTCCATCAGGTTGGCAAAGACCCGTGATAGCATCGGGTCGGCGTAGACGGCAAGA
>JAAZGM010000014.1 GCA_012511245.1 Methanomicrobiales archaeon
GAGATCGATCTCCCAGTAGCGCTCCCCCGGCATGTCTCCACCGTTAGAAGAGCCTTCGCTGAACGGGGGCGCCGCAGGAGGGGCAGGACTTCGTATCGGATATCTCTTTCTCCTGTTCCTCGGTGGGTTCGTTGTATATCCGGGAGAAACCGCACCGGTGGCTGCACTCGATCACGACAAACGGGCTACAGATCCTGCCCATCTCCCCTCACTCCGCCCTGCTGCTGTACGTGTATCATGGGTTGTCTACAATTGCATGGGAGGGTTACCGGATAAGAATTTACCCCTGCCGGAAGGCATCATTATTTTCTCGCCCGTTCTACGCTCTTTCATGAGCGAGCACGATGAGCATATCATAGAGGCCGCCGGCAGGTGCCGTGTCGTGATCCGGAACGGTCGGGTGGTCGAGGTCGGGACGCCGCAGATCGATGACTGCCCGCTTGCACGGCGGTTTGCCTGCCCGGTCCTGGAGATGACGCCAGAGGCGGTCCAGCTCAACATCGAGAGACGGATCAGGTCGTTCGGGATGTGTACGCCGGAGCGCGAGGTTCTTGCCGGGCCGGACTTCGTCATCTTCGGGGCATCGGAACTCCTGAGCAGCGCCGTCCGCCGTGGCGACCTCGACGCTGCGGTGATCGTATCCGATGGGGCCGGGACACTTGTTGCGACGAACCCCGCCCTTATCCAGGGCATCGGCGGCCGGATGTCAGGCCTCGTCTCTACGAGCCCAATCCCGGAGGTGATCGCGCGGATCGAGGAGAATGGAGGTGTCGTCCTCGACCCGGCAACCGCTGCGATCGACCAGGCCGCCGGCGTTGCCCGGGCATTAGAACTCGGCCATCGCCGGATCGCCGTGACCACCGCCGTTGCATCTGAAGCGGCGGCTATCCGTGATCAGTTCCCCGGCACCGTGATCGTCGCCGTCCACACGACCGGGATATCACAGGACGATGCCGTCCTGATGGCGCGTTCGGCCGATCTCGTCACCGCCTGCGCTTCAAAGCATATCCGGGAGGTGGCGGCAAAGACCGCGCTCCTGCAGGCCGGGACATCGATCCCGGTCTTTGCGATGACTCCTGCAGGAAAAGCGATCATCCTCGGTAAAGTGGGAGAGACCGATCAGCAGATCGTCGTCCACGGGGCGCGCCTCCCGGTGCCGGGATCGCGGTCCCCCTCGCCGCTCCGTTGATCACCGGTCTGGTATGCCGAGGTGGGCGGTGAGCTCGGCAAACCCGGCGAGGGTGATATCAGCCTCTATGCCCGTCGGGCTGCCTTCGCGCCAGTCCCCGTAGGCAGCGAACGCCGTGACCATCCCGAGACGCCTCCCCGGGGCGATATCGCGGATCAGGCTGTCCCCCACCATCATCGCCCGTGCCGGGACTGCATCGAGCTCTCGAAGCGCGTAGAGGAGGGAATCAGGCTCCGGTTTGCGTCTGCCCGAGACATCCGGTGTCACCACGGTCTCAAAGTAATCGATGAGCCCGGTCTTCTTGAGTCGCCGGTATGCCTGGAGCGATTCTGCGTCGGTCACGACTGCGAGAGGAATCCCGGCGTTCTGGATGCGCCGGAGCGTCTCCTCGACGCCGGGGTATGCCTCGACCCGGTCGAGTTTCACGTCATCGTAGGTGCGGCAGCAGATCTCAAACGTTCGCTCCTCGTATATCCCGAGGTCTACAAGATAGTCGCGTATGTTCGCATGATCCTCAAACCCGTGCACCCCCCGGAGAAACTGCCGGAAGAGCGCATCGGCATCGCCGGCCCCAAGGTGGTCGACGACACATCGGCACGCCTCCCGTTTCGCCCTGACAAAGTCAAAGAGGGTGTTGTCCATGTCGCAGAGTACTGCCTCTACCGCGTTATGCCGAGTGCTGTAAGCTGCCTGCATATCCTGAGTTCCCGCATGAATTCGTGATACGCCTCGCCGTCCTGGAAACGGACTTTGAGTTCGTCGAGGTCGTTGCCCTTCCCGCCGTATTCGCCGAAGATCGTGGTGCCGCTGCAGTCCAGGAACCCGAAGACGGCGGCAAGGTTGAAGAGCAGCCGCCGGAACGCAGGTGCCGTGCAGGTGGTTGTCTCCAGTCTATATGGGCGGTCGAAGTAGAAGTGTTCGAGCCCCTCGGTCATACAGAGGTCGGCCATGTAGATGTCGGCGGTCAGGAGTACCGGGAGGGCATACCGCTCCTCCTCGAACTTCCGGAGCGCCCGGACGATGTTACGGTCGTTCTCCTCGGAAAGATGGGTGTGCGGCCCCGGCGCCGGGATCTCCATCGCCCGGTCACGGATGGTTCGGTACTCCTTCAGCGCGAGATACGCTGCTTTACGGGACCGTTTCATCCGTTTGTTATCGAGTTCAGTGATATATTCCCGGCAGCCGGGGGCCAGTTCCATCATCTCCCTGATCATCTTTGCCGGGTACTTGCGGTTGATGGCGTACGCGACCTCATCCCGGACGGTATCGACGATCAGGTATGCGGTATGCTCGATCTGAGGGTTGTTCGATGCAAACCCATGGTAGAAGAGGTTTGTATCCAGACCGAAGAAGACGGCTTTCTTGAGCTGCTTGTATGATGCAAGCATCGATTCAAACGCGCCCTGATTTGTGTAGTGGACGATCCCGCTTGAGAACATGCATTCCTGGAGATCGGCGTAGGAGGGGAGTTCTGCGGCGATCGGTTCGTATCCGGCAACCCAGTTCTTGAAAGTCTCGCGGGATGCGGGCAGTTCAAGCGAGAACCCGGCACCTTCAGGGTGTGCGATCAGGATCTCGCCCTCATACAGCGGGTACGAGATCCGTATCTCGTCGAGGCTGTTGATGAGGATCTGCAGTTCCTCATCCCTGACGAGTATATCGTTCATCCCCCCACCTCCGCATCCTCCATGATATCCCGGATCTGCTGGATCTGGTGCGGGATCATCATGTAGGGCTTTGCCACGTCATCGGTGTTCTTCATCGCAAGATAATAGATGTGCCGGATATCGAGTCCTGCAACCGAGACTGCGATGAGCGCCCCGGCAACCGTGACCTTTCTGCCCGAGGTTATATCGATCGCCACATGGAGCCCCTGCTGTATGAGGTCAGTAGCAAGCGACCTGATCGTCTGTCCGGCCTCTACGAAGTCTGTTTCAGGCAGGATCTCCATCCCGATCACGGGGATGAACCCATATTCCTCAGATATGATTCCAATTGCATCGGCTGCGATCGATGCTTCCCGCGCGTAGGGTTCTTCGGTGACGATGATGACCCGTTTGGGGCGCAACCCCTTCTCATGAAGGACTGCATGGAACGTGTTGATGAGCGCCCATGTTGAGCGTCCGAGAAGTGCTATGTAGGCATCGTTAGAGGTAGATGTCACGGGGGCAATCACTGCCTCAAGACTCACCCTGATGCTATATAGGCTTTATCAGAACAACTCTCCCCGAATCAAGGTTCATAAACGGTATATCGAGGAAGATGACCGGTGATCTCCGGGTTGTTGCCTCTCCATCCCGCTCTCCTGGAGTCATACGGCGGTTCTTGCCGAAACATGGCGGTATTTTACATCTAGAGCCTCAGAAATCTGCTTTTAACGCAGAGGAAACCAGAAAACAATGCGAAATATTTGGCAAATGTTTTATGATCGATATTCCCATAGTGGTATGGTAGAGCGCGAGATTACCCCGGAGAGATAAGCTCATGGAGATACGAAGAGCAGAATTGCAGACACCAGAAGTGATCTGGGGATTGGCCGACCCGGAAAAAGAGAGGAAGATGCGCCAGGACGCCATCGACGACGGTGATCTGATCGAGATCACCCGGATGGGACGGGATCTCGGCATCATCTTCCCTCTTGCTGTTTCAGCACGGGCCGCACAGAGTATGGTTCCGTTTCCGAATATACCACAGGAGGTCGTTACGGAGAACCTCTGGGATACCCTTAATGCGTTCAGGGCAAAAGCCTGCACGACGACCGGGGAGGAGTTCGAGTTTCAGGTCAGTCTCTACCTGAACGGCCTTGTTCCCACCCTGACGTTCAAGGCCGCAGTCTCCCCGGGGGATGACGGTGATCCGGTCATCACCATCATGCTGCCGGATGAGAACTGGGAGACGATCGGGTGTGGCCACCATCATAGCACAGGCGATGCAATGCTCACTGTCGATGATGTTGCCTCGACCCTGAACTTCACCCCCGGCCGGATCCGGGAGTTCATCAGGGAGGAGCGGATCCCGGCGGTCAAATGCGGGGGTTCCTGGAGGATCAAGCGTTCGGAACTCGATCGGATCATGAACGAAGGGTTCTGATCAGAGTGATCCGAGAGCACGACTGCATCTCCCTGAAGACCTCTGCGATTGGCCGGTCATACCGGGGCATAACCCCTTAAGGCGGCCACCTCATCCGTGATCCGCTGCCCGATATGCTCCGGCTCATCTGATGCGGTGCTCCCCTGCCTCATCTCCGGGAGTTAATACCTGTTCCTGAACCAGGTAATATAAAAAACCATTTTTATTTTACGGAGCGTTAAAAACAAACATATTTAATTTTTCAGACGTAGAGTTCTCATTATGTGCATCGATGGCCAACGAACATCCCCGGACCGCCCTTTTCCCGTTCCGGTAGTCGAAGTCCACGATGTAGGAATGATTCCGCCGGCATCTGCGGGCGAGCGTATTTCTGCGCCCGGGAACGGTTATACACCATTCCCCGAACCATATATCCTGATCTGCGTAATGTCTGGGATCGTATGCCTTCTCTCTCTCCTGCCGGACGTGCCGGCGGTAGAACCCGTATGCCCCATCATGGGTCTCATCGGGTTTCTCAGACCGGGTGGCCCTTCTTTTATCCGGCGCTGGCTGAAGAGGAAGACCGAGGAGAGCGATGGTGAAGCCGATCCTGCACCCCCCGATACCGGTCTCTCCACCGGGACACCCTCCGATGAACTTGAGAATATCGCCGTTCTCCGCCAGCAGGTGGACAGGCTCTCTTTGCTGAAAAAAGAGGAAAGCGCCTCTTTTCTGATGGATTCTCCTGTGGTTCTCGTTCCCCGGGATGAGGTAACTGCACCCCGCCGGCGGGAAGGTCTTGAGGCTGAAGATTTTGCGGACATCTTCTCCCTTGGCGATGAGGATGGCGATATACCCCGTGTCCCGGATGGGCTCGTCCCCGACGATAACCCCACACCGTCCCCGGGCTCCTTCAGTGACGACGAACTCATGAAGATGCTCGGACTCGATGACGGCGATGCCGACCGTGAACCCCCGGGTGAAGGACCGGCGGCCGTGACTTCTCCTTCTATGATTGGTGAGGTTATGGGGTGGGATGATGAGCGCCCGACAGAGTTGCTCATCGCCGATCTCGGCAGTGACGATGCCAACCTCCGTGCACATGCCATCGATGCCGTCGCCGGGCGTGGAGTGGATGCGGTCGAACCCCTGATCCGTGCCCTTGCTCATGCAGGCGACGGCGAGCGGTGGTGCGTTGCCGAGGCCCTTGCGTTGATCGGCGAGGACTCGATCCCTGCGCTGATTGCTGCTCTTGGAGATACTACAGAACAGATCGGGGCAGCAGCTACGCTTGTGCGCATCGGCAGCCCTGCCGTGCCGCCCCTTATCACGGCACTTGCCGGTGATGACGGTGAAGTGCAGTTCGGCGCTCGTTACGCGCTCCGTGAGATCGGCGGCGGAGCAATCCCCTCTCTTATCGAGGCGCTCAGTGCACCTGAACGGGGCATCCGGAGATCGGCGGCCTCTGTCCTCAGGGAACTCGGGTGGGAGGCCACCGATGATGCCGGTGCAATCCGCTACCTCATCGCCGATGAGGCGTGGCTTGATGTCGCGGATTACGGTGTGACCGCGATCGAACCCCTCATCAGCATCCTGAGATCCCCTGACCGGGGGATGTGGTGGAACGCCGCCCGGACTCTCGGGGAGATCGGCGAGGCCGCGGTCATCCCCCTGGTCGAACTTCTGCATGAATCAGGCGATGAGATCCATCCACTGGCGGCGATGGCGCTCACAGAGATCGGTTCTCCTGCAGTTGGAGCGCTCATCAGGCTTCTCTCCATCCCCTCCCTCAGCAGCACAGCGGCGAGAGCCCTGGTGAAGATCGGCGAACCGGCGGTGGAGGAGTGCATCCACGCCCTGGGCTCTCTGGAGGGTGAGGGGGAGGAGGTGCTTCAAGATGTTCTTGCTGCGTTCGGTGAATCGGCGGTGCCCGCCCTGATCCAGTCGCTGATCTCGGGCAGGTCCCGCACCCGGTCTCAGGCCGCCGCGGTCCTTGCCCGGATGAACTGGGAACCCTGGAACGATACCGAGCAGGCCTGGTACCTGATCGCCCGCGAAGAGTGGATGGAACTTGCTCGACTGGGGTCACCGGCCGTCGATCCGCTGATCCGGGTGCTCAACGGCGATGATGCCCGTATACGCTGCGAGGCTGCGGCGGCACTCGGCGAGGTCGGTGATCCGGCGGCGATAGCCCCCCTTATAGATGCCCTTTCCGATGGGGCTGTCGCCCCGGTGGCGGCGGACGCGCTTGTTGCCATAGGGGCTCCGGCCACAGCCCCGGTTCTCGGGCTGCTTGAAGCCCGGGATGGGGGTGTCAGGGAGTATGCCGTCGAGGTCCTGGGCAGGCTCGGGGCGCCTGAAGCGGTTCCGGCTATCATCGAACTTCTCAGGACCGGTGAAGACCGTCTCCACCGGAAGGCCGTCGACGCCCTGATCGGGATCGGTGCGCCTGCGGTGGCTTCTCTCATCCCTCTCCTCGGCGAGGAGGGTGACGGGCAGGCAGGAGCGACCGCGGCGCTCATCGGGATCGGTGCGCCGGCACTCGAACCGCTTGTCAGGGCACTCAGCGATGAGACCTCGTCGATCCGCATGGGAGCCGCAAGGGTTCTCATGAAGCTCGGGTGGATCCCTGAACAGGGAGCAGAAGAGATCAGGTACCTGATCGCGCTGCAACGGTGGCCGGATATTACGCCTATCGGTGCTCCTGCCGTCGATCCCCTGGCATCCCGGCTCGGCGACCTCGATCCGGCGGTCGAGGCCGGAGCAATAACGACGCTCATCGGGATCGGTGTGCCGGCGATTCCCTCCCTGATCCGCCTGCTTGATAGAGAATCCCTCCACGATCCGGTGACCGAGGCACTGGTCGGCATCGGGGCACCGTCGGTAGAGCCGCTGGTCCAGTCCCTGGATGAGGCGCAGTCCCGTGATGCAGCCGCCGGGGTGCTGGTTCGGATCGGGCAGCCCGCAGCCGGTGCGCTCATCCCGGCTCTTGGACATCCCGTGATCGGGCCGACAGCCGCCCGGGTCCTCGATGCGATAGGCGAAGGTGCCTTTGATGCGCTGATAGAAGCGCTCGGAGACGACGATGCCTGTATCCGGCAGCGAGCCGGAGATGTGCTCGCCGGTCACGGGGATGCGGCTGCAGCCCCGCTCATCGAGGCTCTGGGAGATCCCGATGATGCCATCAGGCTCGGGGCTATCGAGACCCTCACCTCTCTTGGGAGCCCGGTTATCGGGCTGCTTACGGGGGCGCTCAATGACGAGCGCTACCTTGTGCGGCTGGGAGCGGCGGAGGTTCTCGGGAGGGTCGGGTGGGAGCCCCTGACCGAGAGCGAGACCGTCCATTACCTGATCGCGAAGGAACAGTGGAGTTCCGTTGCCGCGATCGGGCACGGTGCGGTCGAACCGTTGATCCGGACGCTTGCCGATACCGACAGCGCCATCCAGGTGGGTGCGGCACGCGCTCTCGGGCTGATCGGTGCGCCCGCAGTCGCACGGTTGATCGACGAACTCCGCGTCGAACAGGATGATACGCAGCGAAAGGCGGTTGAGGCGCTCAAGTTGATCGGCGAACCGGCGGTTGTTCCGCTCATCGATGCCCTCCAGGACCGTGACTGGCAGATCCGCCTGGGTGCGGCACGGGCGCTCGTCGGTATCAGGGATCCCGCCGTCGAACCGTTGATCCTGGCTCTCCGTGCCGCCCCTCCAGCCGTCCAGATGGGAGCAGCCGCTACGTTAGGTAAGATTGGGAGCCCGGCAGCCATCGAACCGCTGATCGATGCGCTTTTACTGAGTGATCGGCGCCTGGGGCATGTCGTTGTGCGGGCGCTCGGCATGATGGGTGAACCGGCGATCAGACCGCTCCTGCGCGTCCTCAAGGACGGAGATAATACGTCCCGGAAAGGTGCGGTTGAGGCGCTTGTGCAGATCGGTGAGCCTGCAGCACGCCTGCTCCCGGGTGTGCTCACCGCCGAACACTTCCGCGTCCGGGCGGGAGTTGTGGATGCTCTCGATCGCCTGAACTGGTCACCCTCGACCGCGGAAGAGACGGTTGCCTACCTGATCGCAAAGGAGCGATGGAGTGATCTCGCCCGGTCAGGGGCGATCGCAGTCGAACCTCTGATACAGGTGCTTGATGACCGTGATGACAGCATCCGGCGGCGGGCGGCGAAGGTCCTCGGCGAGATCGGTGATCCGCGTGCGGTTCCCGGGCTCATGAACCTCCTCCACGACGATTACTATAGTGTCCGGCGGGAGGTCGAGACGGCGTTTGTCGCCATAGGGGTTCCGGCGATGGAGTCGGTTGTATCTGCACTCGATGATCCGGATGGCGATGTCCGGCGGCGTGCGGCAGATGTGCTCACCGAGATCGGGGATGTGCGGGCGATCGCACCCCTTGAGCGCATCTTCGATGACGAAGA